>NZ_JBFULD010000109.1:0-11596 GCF_056400505.1 Terrabacter sp. P5_B1 | reverse complement strand
CGCTCGCCCTGCGCCCCGCGGGCGGCCGCCACCCGTGCGGCCACCGAGGCCGTGGGCTCGGCCGGGGCGGCGCCTGCCAGCGAGAGCCCCGGAGGCTGCACGTGGACCTGAAGGTCGACCCGGTCGAGCAGTGGCCCGCTCAGCTTGCCGAAGTAGGCCCGACGCATGAGCGGGGTGCACGTGCAGTCGAGGCCCTTGCCCCACCCGTTGCCGCAGGGGCACGGGTTGGCGGCCATCACGAGCTGGAAGCGCGCCGGGAAGGTGACCGTCTCCTGAGCCCGGGCGATCGAGACCGAACCGCACTCCAGCGGCGTGCGCAGCGCCTGGAGGACGCCCTTGTCGAACTCCGGCGTCTCGTCGAGGAAGAGGACCCCGTGGTGGGCCTGGGTGATCGCACCGGGGCGGATGCGTCCGCTGCCGCCGCCGATGACCGCGGCCTGCGACGCGCCGTGGTGTGGGGCGACGAAGGGTGGCCGGGTGATGAGCCGCGCATCGTGCCCGGACCCGAGTGCTCCGAGCACCGAGTGGATCGCCGTGACCTCCATCGACTCGGCCTCACCGAGCGCCGGGAGCAGCCCGGGCAGCCGCTCGGCCAACATGGTCTTGCCGGCGCCGGGCGGACCCGCGAGCAGCAGGTGGTGCCCTCCGGCAGCCGAGATCTCGAGAGCGAGCTTGGCGTCGGCCTGGCCCACCACCTCGCTCAGGTCACGCACGGGCTCCGGTGGCGGTGCGGCGACCAGCGGAACCGGCACCTCCGCCACGCCACGTCCCTTCCCGAGGGCGGCGTAGCGCCGGACGAGCTCCGTGACGTCGGCCACCGGGTGCACCTGCACGCCGGACACGAGGCGCGCCTCGCCCGCGTTGGCGACCGGGACCACGACATGCCGCACCCCCACGAGGGAGGCCGCTCGCACGAGCGGCAGCACCCCCGGCACCGGACGCACGGTGCCGTCGAGACCGACCTCGCCGATGTGGACGACGTCGCGCACGACGCCGACCTGGACGAGATCCATCGCGGCGGCGACGGCGATGAAGATGCCGAGGTCGAAGCCGGTGCCGACCTTGCGCTCTCCCGCCGGGGACAGGTTGACGGTGACGCGGCGCTGGCTCACCGGCATCTTCTCGATGAGGGCGGCTGCGGCCTTGATGCGGTCGGAGGACTGCTTGACGGCCGAGTCGCCCAGGCCGCTGATCGCGAAGCCCGGCAACCCCGGGGTCACGTGTGCCTCGACGTCGACGACGAAACCGTGCACCCCGCGCAGCCCGACCGATGTCGTGCGCCCGAGCCCCATCAGCACACCGCCCGTAGGTGCTCGAGGTGGGCCCGACCGGTCGGCGGTCGCAGGATGGAGATGACGTCGATGCGCAGGGCGAGACCGCGCACGAGATCGGCGTGGTCGTCGCGCCAGAGCCCGCCGAGCCGCCGCAGCCGACGCTGCTTGCTCCACGTCACCGCCTCGAAGGGTGCGCCGTAGGCCTCCGTCGTGCGCGTCTTGACCTCGCAGACGACGAGCTCACGGCCGTCGACCGCGACGACGTCGATCTCGCCCCGCACGCACCGCCAGTTGCGGTCGAGGATCGTCAGGCCCTGCGCGAGCAGGTAGCGACACGCAAGGCGTTCGCCGTAGTCGCCGAGGGCGCGGGTGGAGAGGTCCATGCCGACCACCCTCCCGGCGACCGGCCGGGCAGGACACCCGTCAGCGCCCGGCTGTGGACGGCATACGTCGTGGGCGAGGGGGTGTGGACGACGCGGCGGCGCCGCAGGGCGTCAGCTGAAGTCGCCGCTCTCGGGGAGCTTGATGTCGGGCTTTGGCAGCTCCTCGACGTTGACGTCCTTGAACGTCACGACGCGGACGTTCTTGACGAAGCGCGCCGGGCGGTAGATGTCCCAGACCCACGCGTCGGCCATCGTCACGTCGAAGAAGACCTCTCCGCCGTCGCTGCGCACCTTCACGTCGACCGAGTTCGCGAGGTAGAAGCGTCGCTCCGTCTCGACGACGTGGGTGAAGAGGCCGACGACGTCGCGGTACTCCTTGTAGAGCTGGAGCTCCATCTCCGTCTCGTACTTCTCGAGATCTTCCGAACTCACCTGATCGCCGTCCCTGTCTGCTCTGCCGTGGCGGGCTCCGGAGCGAACGTCTCCGTGCCCTCATTCAACACCTCGACCGGGCCGCCCACGTAGACGCCGGGCAGGCGCCACGAGCGACGGTGCAGCTCGCACGGCCCCAGGCGCGCGAGGGCATCCATGTGCTCGGGGGCGGAGTAGCCCTTGTTGAGCGACCAGCCGTATGCCGGGTGGTCGCTCGAGAGGGCCACCATCATCTGGTCCCGCTCCACCTTGGCCAGCACGCTCGCGGCAGCGACCGACGAGCACTTGAGGTCGGCCTTGATCATCGTGGTGACCGGCGGGGTCGTCGGCCCCGATTCGTGGGCGAAGGCGAAGAGCCCCATCTCGGTCGGTGCCGTCAGCCAGTCGTGGTTGCCGTCGAGGATGACGAGGTCGGGCACGACACCCAGGGCGCCGAGGGCACGCAGACCGGCCAGGCGCAGCGCCGCCATGATGCCGATCTCGTCGATCTCGTCGGCGCTCGCGTGGCCGACCGCGTGGGCCACGGCCCACCGTTCGATGCGCGGCACGAGCACCGTGCGGGCCCGCTCGGTGAGCAGCTTGGAGTCCTTGACCCCGATCGGCGCCGAGCGCACGGTCTCGTCGATCACGACGACGCCGACGCTGACCGGGCCCGCGAGCGCACCCCGACCGACCTCGTCCATGCCGGCGAGCAGGCGGTGTCCGGAACGCTGCAGGGCACGCTCGACCCGGAGCGACGGTTTCTTGGAGGGTGCAGGACGTGCCATGGTGCGGGGCGCGCCGGTCAGCCGGCCGCTGGCTTCGTCGCCGACGCGCTCGACGTGGCGCCGTGGCTCGGGTTGACCGTGGACTTGGGCGCGGGCTTGGTCGACGGAGTGGTGGCCGTCGGGACCTGCGAGAAGGTGCGCGCCGGCACGCCGAGCCACGTCACGTGGTCGATCGGCCAGACGACGAAGAGGGCGCGGCCGACGACCTTGTCCATCGGCACGGAGCCCGTGGCCCCGGTCCCGTCGTCGTGCCAGCGGCTGTCGGACGAGTCGCTGCGGTGGTCGCCCATGACCCAGATGCGACCGGCGGGCACGGTGATGTCGAACTTCTTGCCCTCGCTGGGGAAGTCGCCCGGCTTGACGTAGGGCTCGGTGATCTCGACGCCGTTGACCTTGATCTTGCCGGTGTCACCCTCGGCCTGGACGTGGTCGCCGGGCAGGCCGATGACGCGCTTGATGAGGTGGTTCTCCGAGTCCTCGGGAAGCAGCCCCACGAAGACCAGCGCCTCGTGGAACGGGCCACCGACGGTGCTGTGCGTCTCGCCGAGGCCGCCGAGCCAGGGGCTGGGCACGCCCGGGTCCTCGAAGACGACGACGTCGCCACGCTTGAGGTCGAAAGGGCCCGGCGTCAGCTTGCTGACGATGACGCGGTCGTCCTTGACGAGGGTGCTCTCCATCGAGCCGGACGGGATGTAGAAGGCCTGGAAGAGCCAGGTCTTGACCACGAAGGAGAGCGCCATCGCGAGGACGACGACGATGACGAGCTCCTTGATGCCGGCGAGGACCGTCGCGCCGAAGCTGCGAGGCTCGTCGTAGTCGTCGTAGTCGTCGTCGAGGTCGTCGGTGTCGTCAGCAGGGCGCCCGCGCGTCGGGTCCTCGGGGCGTCCGGTGTACTGCGACATCACTCACCATTTCGTGGGACGGGTGCACTTGCATCGACAGGACCGAGCCGATCGAGCGGCCAGTATCGCACCCAAACCTTGCCGACCACGTCGTCCCCCGGCACCATGCCGCCACCCGGGTCACCGAGGTGGGCGCGTGAGTCGGCAGACGAGCCCCGGTTGTCGCCCATGACCCAGAGCCGGTCCGGGGGGACCGTCACGTCGAAGGTCAGGTTGCTCGGCTTCTCGCCCGCCGCGATGTACGGCTCGGTCACGGCGACCCCGTTGATCTCCAGGCGCCCGTCCGTCGCACAGCACCGCACGTGGTCGCCGGGCAGGCCGATGACACGCTTGACGTAGTCGGTCGGCTGCCCCTGGCCGGCGAGGCCGTGGACGGAGTCGACGAGCGACTCGAGGATCCCGCGCTCGGGGACCCGGACGTGGAAGGCCCGGGACGCGTCGAAGACGACGATGTCGCCGCGGTGGAGGTCGGCCGGCGAGGTGGTGCGAGTGACGAGGATGCGGTCGCCGACGAGCAGCGTGTCCTGCATCGACGAGCTGGGGATGCCGAACGGCGTCACGAGGAAGGCGCGGAGCACGACGACCGCGAGCACCAGCAGCGCGGGACCGAGCAGCCACCGGTGGCGGTGCGCGGCGGCAGACGCCCGTGACCGCCGTCTGCGCGATGTCGACGTTGACCTCGACATCGACGTCGACGTCGACGGCCCCGGCGGACGCGACGAAGGCGCGGCCGACCCCGTCTCGGGGGGCGTCCCGGATCTCCTCCGGACGCCCCGCTCGGGGTCCACCGCGCCTCTCGTGCCTAGACGGACGACCGCGTCAGCAGGTCGTCAGCTCTTCGCGCCGGCCTTGGCCGGGATGCTGTCGCGCTTCTCGCGGATCTTGGCGGCCTTGCCGCGCAGACCGCGGAGGTAGTAGAGCTTCGCGCGACGCACGTCACCGCGGGTGACGACCTCGATCTTGTCGATGACCGGGGTGTGCAGCGGGAAGGTGCGCTCGACGCCGACGCCGAAGGAGATCTTGCGGACGGTGAAGGTCTCGCCGATGCCGCCACCGTGGCGACGGATGACGACGCCCTGGAACACCTGGACACGCGAGCGCGTGCCCTCGATGACCTTGACGTGGACCTTGAGGGTGTCGCCGGCGCGGAACTCGGGAACGTCCGAGCGCAGCGACGCGGCGTTGATCTCGTCAAACGTGTGCATGATGCTTCGCTTTCCTGGGTGCCACAGGCCACTCGTCACAAAGGTGTGGGTCGCATCCGTCGGGCCGCGTCGAGTCACCGGTCGAGCTGGTTCGTGCTGGTGGTGCGGAGTGGTGACCCGACTCCCCCTGTGGCAGGGGCCGTCATGTGTCGGACGCAAGGAGCAAGTCTGCCAGAGCACCCGGCATACCAGAAATCGGCGGTCACGGCTCGGGGCGGGGCGTGCCCTAGCGTGGGCCCGTGAGCGTCTCCCCCGGCTGGCCCGTCTACCTCTGCCTCGCCATCCTCCTCGCCGTGACCGTGGTCGCCAACCGGGTCAGCGGCATCGGTCTCGAGCGGCATTCGGCGGTCGCCGGCGCCCGGGCGGTCGTGCAGCTGTCGCTCGTGGCGCTCGTCATCACCGCCGTGGTCGGCTCGTTGTGGTGGTCGTTCCTCGCGGTGGGCGCGATGTTCGCCACCGCCGTCGTCACGACCTCCAAGCGGGTGGGCGCTCCCCGCACGTGGCCCTGGGCCGCCGCCGCGATGGCGTGCGGCGTCGTGCCGGTGGTGGCCATCGTGCTGGCCACGGGTTCGGTGCCGCTGACCGGGATCGCGGTCATCCCCGTCGCAGGCATCGTCATCGGCAACACCATGACCGTGCACACGCTCGTCGGGCGGCGCACCTTCGCGGCCCTGCGCGAGGAGCACGGGCAGTACGAGGCGTCACTCTCGCTCGGGCTCACCGCGAGCCAGGCCATCGACGAGATCATCGCCAGACGGGTCCCCGAGGGGATCGTCCCGAGTCTCGACCAGGTGCGCACGTCCGGCATCGTCACGCTGCCGGGCGCCTTCATCGGCGTCATGCTGGGAGGCGGCAGCGCAGTGCAGGCGGCGACCGCCCAGGTGCTCGTCCTCTTCGCGATCATGGCGACGCAGTCGATCACGGCCGGGGTGCAGGCGACCCTGATCCGTCGGCGCCTCCTGCTGCCCACCGACCTGGGCACCGCTCTCGTCTCCTGAGCGGCGTCCTTCAGCGGCGGCGCTTGACGAGCGTGACGGCGCCCGGGACGGGCGGCTCCGCGTCGACGAGGCGGTAGCCCGCCTTCTTGTACATCCGCAGGTTCTCCGCGCTGCGGGCGCCCGTGTGGAGCGTGAACGTGCGTATGCCGTCCGGTGCCGTCGACTCGGCGTGCTCGAGCAGGCGTCGGCCGAGTCCGCGCCCCTGGAGGTCCGGGACGACGCAGAGACGCCCGATGGACCAGTCGTCACCCGGGGGCGACGGCCGAGACGTCCGTACCGCGCCGACGAGGCGGCCGCCGCTGCGGGCCACCCACGTCTGCGTCGTGTCGAGGCTGGCCCTGACCTCGTCGAGGCTCTCGTGGAGCGCCGGGATGTCGAGGGTGTGGTTGGCGACCGCCTCCTGGACCCAGCAGGCGCGCATCAGGACGGCCAGCTCGGGCACGTCGCCCGGCGTCGCGGCGCGGATGTCGACGTCCTGGTCCCCCGGGGCTCCGTGGGAGGCGTGGAGCAGGTCGGGCCGGCGGGCGGCGGTGCGCGCGAGCCGCTGCTCGTGGCGCCATGCCGCGATGGCGCCGTGGTTGCCCGACAGCAGCACCGGCGGGACCTCGCGACCGTTCCACGAGCTGGGCTTGGTGTAGATGGGGTACTCGAGCAGGCCGTCCTCGTGCGACTCCTCGACGAGGGACTCGGCGTTGCCGATGACGCCGGGGACGAGGCGCCCGACCGCCTCGACCATGGCGAGGACGGCCACCTCGCCGCCGTTGAGGACGTAGTCGCCGAGGCTGACGACCGAGACCTCGAGACCGAGGTCCTCACGCGCATGGTCGTAGACCCGCTCGTCGATGCCCTCGTAGCGGCCGCAGGCGAAGGCGAGCCACGGCTCCTGCGCGAGCTCGCGCGCGAGCGCCTGCGTGAACGGCTGGCCGCCGGGGCCGGGGACGACGAGCCGCGGCTTCGCACCCTCCGGGTTGCGCTGTGCGAGAACGTGGTCGAGCGCCTCGGACCACGGCTGCGGCTTCATGACCATGCCCGCTCCCCCGCCGTACGGGGTGTCGTCGACGGTGCGGTGGCGGTCGTGGGTGAAGTCGCGCAGGTCGTGGACGCGGACGTCGAGCAGTCCGTCCTCACGCGCCTTGCCGATGAGCGACAGGTCTAGGGGGGCGAGGTAGTCCGGGAAGATGGAGACGACGTCGACACGCATGGCCGGCCGCGCGGGGTGCGCCGGACGACCGGGGTGTGCCGGCCGCTGCTCGGGCACGGTCACTCGGTGCCCTCGCGGTAGWGGTCGAAGAGGCCGGGCGGCGGGTCGACGACGACGTGGTCGTCGGCGACGACGGGCACGATGCGCTTGACGAACGGGACGTATGCCGTGACCCCGTCGGTGAGCGTGACGACGAGGCGGTCCTGTGCCGGGCCGATCTCGAGCCCGCTCACGGTGCCGACCTTCTCGCCGCTCCTGTCGCGCACCTCGAGACCGACGAGGTCCTCCTCGTAGTAGGCCTCGTCCTCGGCCTGGGGGTCGGACTCCGGCAGCACGAGGCGGGTGCCGCGCAGGCTCTCGGCGCCGGTACGGTCGGGGATCTCCTCGAAGGTGAGCAGCCAGATGCCGCGGTGGACGCGTGTCGACGCGATGGTGAGCGCCGTCGGCACGCCGGACCCCGGCTCGGCCTCGGTCGCGACGATGGTGCCGACGGCGAACCGCGTCTCGGGGTCGTCGGTGTGCAGCTGGACGGTCACCTCTCCCAGCAGACCGTGGGGTTTGCCGATGCGGGCGAGCACGACGTTCATGGGCCGAATCCTCTCAGTTCTGGCGACGGCAGGAGACCAGTGGCAGCAAGCCGCTGCGGGAACGCGAGAGGGGCGCCCCGGCAGATCCGGGGCGCCCCTCTCGGTGACTCGGCTGGAGTCGTCGGCGCTCAGCGTGCGCGGTCGGTGTCGACGATGTCGACGCGCACGTTGTTGTTGCCCGCGAGGGCGCCGACGACGGTGCGCAGCGCGCTCGCCGTGCGGCCGGAGCGGCCGATGACGCGGCCGAGGTCGTCGGGGTGGACCCGGACCTCGAGCAGCTCACCGCGACGCAGCTCCTTGCGGCGCACGACGACGTCCTCGTCGTGGTCGACGATGCCCTTGACGAGGTGCTCGAGCGCCTCCTCGAGCATGCTCAGGCCTCGGCCTTCGCGGTGTCGTCGGCAGCAGCCTCGGCCGGAGCCTCGGTGGCCTTGTCGTCGGCCTTGTCGTCGGCCTTGTCGGCGGCCTTGTCGTCGGCCTTGTCGTCGGCCTTGTCGTCGGCCTTCGCCTCGTCAGCCTTCGGCTCGGCCTTCTTCGCGGCCTTCTTGCGCGGCGTCGGGCCGTCGGTGCCGGCGTCCTTCTTGCCACCGGCGGCGGCGACCGCAGCCTCGTAGAGGTCCTTCTTCGGGGTCTTCGGCTCCTTGGTCTGGAGCTTGCCSTCGTCGACGATCTTGATGAGCGCGGCGACGGCCTCCGTCGGCTGCGCGCCCTGGCCCAGCCAGTAGTGCGCGCGCTCGATGTCGATCTCGATGAGCGACGGCTGCTCGGTGGGGTGGTACTTGCCGATCTCCTCGATGGCACGGCCGTCACGCTTGGTGCGCGAGTCCATGACGACGACGCGGTAGTACGGTGCACGGATCTTGCCCATGCGCTTCAGACGGATCTTGACTGCCATGGTGGCGGTCTCCTCAACCAGTAGTGAGCGCGGCGAGACCGGCTGGGTTCAGCCGGGGTGCCGACGCTCGGTGTGTAGGCGTCCGGTCCAGCCGAGAGGGGGCCGGACGGGTACAGCCCTCCATTCTGCCAGACCGGAGGGGGTGCTCCGGACACGGGCCCGGTGAGGACGCGCGTATGCCGCCCGCGCCCTCAGGCGTGGGCGGCACGCACCGCCAGGGCGTGGCGGACGACGTCCCGCCGGGAGACGCCGGGGCCACCCTCGATGACCGGCACCCCGGAGGGCTCGCAGCCCGCACGAGCAAGGCCCGTCCGCAGCTCCGGCCCGTCCAGCCGACACTCGACGACCCCGCCGACCGGCGACACACGGAGCAGCTCGAAGAGCGTTGTCGTGTCCGCGACGACGGACGACGAGAAGAGCGGGACGCCGAGCTCAGCGGCCACCGCCGCGGCAAGGCTCGGGCCGCCGTGGCGCAGCAGGCCGGCACCGCCGACGTCCGTGAGGTCACTGGCGTCCGTGGCGGCCGCGGCGGCCCTGACGACACAGACGATCCGCCGGTGACCGTGCGAGCGGTAGGGCACGGACGGCCAGTCCGACGAGAGCAGGGTGAACCGGTCGTGGTCGCGCCAGGCCCGTCGACCGTCGAGGCCGGGCAGGTGGAGGAAGTCCCGCGAGAAACCCTCGTGGACGAAACCGAGCGACCGCACGAGCCCGGCGGAGCGGTGGTTGGCGGGCTGGATGTTCGCCTCGACGCGGTGCAGCCCCATCCCCTGCGGCGGGTCGGCGAAGACGAGGTCCAGCGCGAGCCGCAGGCCTTCAGCGAAGAGGCCGCGACCGGCATACGGGTCGTAGGAGTCGTAGCCGACCGTCGCGCTGCGGAAGGCGCCCCCGACGACGTTGGCGACGTTGATGCGACCGACGAGCCCGTGCGAGCCCTCGGGCTCGAGGGCGTGGACCATGAACGTGCGGTAGGTCGGTGACTGGTTGTCGAGGACCAGCGGCAGGTTGTGCGGGTCGGGCATGGCGAAGTCCGCGAGGCGCCGCTCCGAGAGGGTCACGGCAGCGGCATACGCCTCGATGTCGGCCCGCGACGGCGGCCGCACCTGGACGCGCTCCCCCGTGGCGGTGAACGGCCGTGTGCCGGCGGCGGGCTCGGCCACGTCGTCAGCGGACAACGCGACCTCGCAGCACCACACCCAGCGGGTCGGCGACGACGGTGACGTCGGCGAGCGGGTCGGACGCGTAGACGACGAGGTCGGCGTCCTCGCCCTCGACGATCCCGGGTCGGCCGAGCCACTCGCGGGCGCCCCACGTCGCCGCGGAGACGACCTCGGCGTTCGTGAGCCCCGCCTTCGTCAGCTCGACCATCTCCTGCGCGACGAGCCCGTGCGGGAGGCTGCCGCCGGCATCGGTGCCGACGTAGATGGGCACGCCGGCCTCGTGCGCCGCGCCGACGGTGGCGTAGCGCCGCTCGTGAAGGTCGAGCATGTGGCGGTGGTAGTTCGGGAACTTCGCCTTGGCCGGCTCGGCGAGGTCGGGGAACTGGGCGATGTTGACGAGGGTGGGGACGATGGCGATGCCCTGCTCGGCGAAGGTGTCGATGGAGTCCTCGCACAGTCCCGTCGCGTGCTCGATGCAGTCGATTCCCGCGGCGGCGAGATCGCGCAGGGACTCCTCACCGAAGCAGTGCGCCGTGACGCGGACCCCCTCCTCGTGCGCGGCGGCGATCGCGTCGGCCACGGCCTGACGTGACCAGCTCGGGGCCAGGTCGCCGACGTCACGGTCGATCCAGTCGCCCACGAGCTTGACCCAGCCGTCGCCCCGGCGTGCCTCGAGGCGGACGAGGCGGACGAGCTCGTCCTCCTCGACCTCGTGGGCGTAGTTGCGGATGTAGCGGCGGGTGCGGGCGATGTGCCGACCGGCGCGGATGATCTTCGGCAGGTCCTCGCGCTCGTCGACCCAGTGCGTGTCACCGGGCTGCCCCGCGTCGCGGATGAGGAGCGTGCCGCGGTCGCGGTCGGTGATCGCCTGCTGCTCCGCCTCGTGTCGCGGGACGGCGCCGTGGGGGCCGAGCCCGACGTGGCAGTGGGCGTCCACCAGGCCCGGGAGCACCCACCCCTCGAGGGTCTGCACGTCGGCACCCCCGGCCGGTGGCGTGAACGACACGCGGCCGTCGACGACCCACAGCTCGTCGACKCCTTCGTCGGGACCGACGAGCACGCGACCGCGGACGTGGAGCACCGGTGCACTCATGGCTCCGACCCTAACCTCCGGCCGTGACCGTCAGGAGGACCGGCGCGAGTGAGCTCAGGCGATCGAGCCCACGACGCGACCACGGCGTGGACGGGGGCGCCCTGGGCAGGCCCAGCCACGCGGACGTGTGCCGCAGCGCCCGGCCGGGCACGGCAGCACACGTGGGCGGTCGGCTCAGCTACCGAGGAACGTCGACGTTCCCACCGTCAGCTCGGCTTCCACCAGATGGACAACCGCCACGTCAGGTTGGAGCCGACGGCGACACCGGCGCCGAAGCCGACGGCGCCCACGACGACCGGGATGACCCAGTGCCGCTTCTTCTTCGGGGTCGGCTGCGGAGGCGACGGGACGTCGTTGTCCGCTGTCGCGAGAACCGCGTCCGGTCGGGTGGTTGTAGTCATCGAGGGCCACCTTCTTCGGGGTATGAGTGATCTCCCTGTCCCACCACCATCGTCACCCTGGAGGCCGGCGCGCGCAGGCGCCGTGAGGGATGGTGCCGGAGGTCACACTGCGCCGGTCCGGAGGTCAGCTCTTGCCGAGGAACTTCTCGAAGCCCTTGGGCAGGTTCGAGGGGTCGAAGCCGGCCAGCGGGTCGGCGTCCTCGCCCTGGGCGCCGTTGGCACCCGCGGCGCCGAAGGCGTTCGCGGCYGATGCGGCACGGCCGGAGGCGGCCTTCTCCGCCGCGGCGCGCTCCTCGGC
>NZ_JBFULD010000108.1:0-11649 GCF_056400505.1 Terrabacter sp. P5_B1 | reverse complement strand
GCCCGAAACTTAGGGCTGAACGGCGGACTGCAGTCACCCTTGTTTCGGCAGCGACACCACATTGTGACGAGAAGCGGACTCATCGGCAGGACCGACCGCACCATCCGCGGCATGTGCGTGCGTCTCCTCGTCGCCGGGAAGCCGGCGCCCACCCGAACGCGAACTGCTTCTCGACTCCGCGGGTGAGCTCGTCGTGAGAGCCGTCATCAACACCGCATTGGCGCTGTGCCGGTCAACTGCGCCATCGCCTCGGTGGTCCCATAACGACACTGCGGCCTGACAACGCTTTGCCCATCGGGCCGCACGCGGGGACGCCCCGAGAGAGGGCACCCAAGGGCCCCGGCTCAGGCGCTCTGGAGGCCTCGCCCGCCGTTGCTCACGAGCACTCACCGATAGAGGAGCCGGGGCTTCCGTCGTCTGACTCCGCCTTGGACGGTTCTGCGCTAGGGCCCCTCGAGGTGGCAGTTGCTTTCCACCTGGCCCAGTAGTCCGCGTGGTGGGCGACGAACTTCAGGCCGTGGAACAGGTCGGAGTTCGGATGGCCAGCGTTTCGTCGTCCTGACTGCCAGAGCAGTTCACCTGGCTTGGGTGACCGCTTGTTGTCGTAGCCGGCCTCCTGTAGGAGCGCGAGGCTGAGTAGTAGCCGGGCGGCCTCGTGCGTCATCACGACGAACAGGTCGTCATCACCTAGGCCGCCCTTCATCGCGAACCCGTGCGCGAGGCTGTTGCGAAAGGTGGCGCTTAGTTCTGCCCACGTCGACACTGGATCCCCTAGGAGCCACGTTGCCGACTGCTCGCCGAGCGCTCCGGCGAGCCGTTCCAGCTTCTTGTGTAGAGGAAAGCGTCGCATGCGCAAGGTGAGCTTGACCGCGTCACGCAGGTTGCGATTGACGCCCAAGTCTTTTAGCTTGTCGAGCAGTTGCTGATCTGGGTCCGACATCGGCAGGTCGGCCCACTTGTGCGCCGCCAGTGCTTCTAACCCGTTGCAGGCGTCAATGAACTGGCTTTGGACGAACTGACCGTTATCGCGTGGCACGGCCGCGGCGACAGCGACCGGCAGTTCTTGGCACAATCGCAGCCAGCGCGGGATGAACGACTCAAACTCGATCTCTGCTGTGTCAAAGAACGGGTCGGCGTGGCCGGTCTTTCCCCATCGGCGACCCAGGGGGCGGCCCCCGTCGACGACGCGCAACTGCTTCTCGTCTTCCGTAACCAGCTGGAGGTCGAAGGCCTGCATCGGTGAGCCAGTCACGATGGCATGAAGATCCGCCAAGGCGGCGCTGAGCCGATTCACGACCTCCAACTTCACGCCTGCGGTGGAAGTCACCACGTACTGTCCGTGGTAAGTCTTGGAGTCACCGGCACGGCCGATCCTGGTCGAGTAGCTCGGTCCCAGTGCGACGCGTAGGTCGTCGTCCACGGACGCTGTGAGCTGCTCAAGCTCGTCCTTCTCCTCGGGTCGAGCCCAGCGCCCCCCGCCAGCGTGAACTTCCGCCGTCATGTGCGCGTTTAGACCGGTCGGGCCGAGCCAATGCAATAGACCGGGGATCTTGAAGAGCGCTGCTTTGTAGTCTTCGTCGTCCTCGACGTGTTCTCCATGCAGCAGCTGCCAGCCGGTCCACGTGGTCTTCTTGACGGGCATGGAGTGGAGACCGGACGGGCCCTCGGACAAGCTGGCTGCGGTCAAGGTGAACAGTCCCACTGGAGTCTCGCCATGGAGGGTCCGGTACTCCACGAGCCCCGGCCGCGATGGCGGCCCGCTGAGCTCACCGTGCAGGGTCACATGCCACGGCATCGACGTGCGTCCCCGATCGCGGCTCCAGGTACCCAGGAAGCCGCTCCTCAGGCCGGTCTGCGAGCCACCAGAGGCCAATCGTCGGCTCGAAGGTCTTCAAGGGCAATCCCCTGTCGCAAGTCATCTAATCTGTGAGCTTCCCGCGGCCTGCGGAGCGCTCGACGAGGCGAGACCTGCGCCCGCTGGCTCTTCAGCCCCTGTCTCTGTGAGTCTAAGGGACGTAACTGTGGCTCCCTGAGGCAATCAAGACTCGTCCGGTGAGGCTCCGCGTGCGCTGCAGCTCGGACGCGGAGGGCGGCATGTGCGTGAAACATCCGGGCCGGCCGGTGCCTCATGTTGAGTGCGCGCGCCAGGACGCGCTTCTCGGCGCACTCTGGGGGCATGGGCACAGGGACATGCAGATTCCTCAGTGGCGACTCCCGCGGCGGGGGTGTCTCGGCCGTCGCCGCGAATCGCCGCACCGGCTACGCGACCACGCTGCGTTCTTCGCTATGACTCCCAGGGTCCGTGAGCATCCCGTGAGCATCGAACTGGTCGGCCCTGAAGGCGTGACGCGTCGACGCGGCAGGCGCCTCACGGCGGTGGCCATCGCAGCGGCCGCCGCGGCCGGGCTGACCGCTTGCAGCACGGACGCCGCCGACCAGAGGGTCATCGACCGGCTCTCTAGGCTGGACGTGATGACCCTGCCGCCGGGGGCCACCGAACTGTCTCGGACGAGCTCGAAGGGCGGCGGAAACAACTTCATCCGCAACGCCTCGTCGGTCACCCTGGTGTACGCCACGACGCAGACGCCCGTCGAGGTGGGGAGGAGCTTCCACGCACGCTTCGATTCGACATGGCACTTCAAAGACAATGCGCTCGTCGAGCTCGGCGGTTGGCGAGCAAGTGGTAGCCCGGACCCAGACCCGGCCGCGGACCCAGGCACGGTCGCCGACGTGATAGCAAGGGCCGTCACGTCCGCGGACAAGGCACCGGCCGGCAGCCAGTCCGTCGAGAGGGTGACCGCGTCGGCCACCCGACCGGCCTGAGGCGATGCGGGCGGTCGCGAAACCGGTGCGAGGCTGACGGGTAAGGGCGCCGGGTCCTGCGTCCTGCAACCCCGGCATGTCAGGTGGTGGTGATGCTCTTCCCTGGGAGATCATTCATTCGCTTCTGGGCGGCGTCCTCCCGCGGAATAAGCGGCGGAGCGTGGCTGGCATGAGCGTCTTGACGCCATCCGCTCGGTTGGCCTCCTGTTGGTTTGACCGTCGGGGAACTAGCCACTACGACTCCCACCACACCGTCAGGCTGGGGCACTATTCGTAGATTTGGGCTGAGATGCTGATGATCGTCGCTGTCCCGTAGTCGCTGTTGTTGAGGTAGGCGCCCTCGACGTAGAGAACCTCACGGCCGTCGAGCCACCGGGCCGGGTCCAGCGGCGTCCGGACGGGGTCCGTGGGCGTGACGCACCGCCGCATGGTGTGAACAGTCTTGCTGGGGCGCTTTTGCGCGTAGTTGGACCAGAAGAGGAAGTGCCCCGAGTCCTCGATCTCCCCGGCCTGCTCCGGGTAGTCGACGAAGATCTCCTCGGAATGGGTTAGGGGGTCGTCCTTCCCGAAGTGCGCCGTCAGACAGACCTTCGACACTCTTGGGAAAGAGGTCCTGAAGTCCACGATGATCGGTATCGAGTCCAAGCCGCCGACGTGGAACGGATAACCGACGGACGACTGTGCCCATGCGTGCCCAGCCGCGCCACCGGCCGGAACAACGCGCTCAGCGGCTGCGAAGGCGCCCGCGGCGCTGCCCATGGCGAACGCTCCAGCCAGAACGCCCGCCGCCCCGCAGGCTCGAAGTCGTGTTGACATCTCGCACCCCTCCTTGGGTCTTCCCTGTCCTTCTCATGTCACTTGTCGCCTACCTTGAGCCGCGGGTGCGGCCGTCTACGGTCGCAGCGCGGTCAGGGCGGCCTGAGCGGCAGACAGCCGTGTCGCGTATGCGGGGTCGTTAGCCCGGTTGGTCAGCTCGTATGGGTCGGCGGCCAGGTCGTAGAGCTCCTTGAATCCTTGGGCGTACACGATGTACTTGTACTGCTGGCTCTTGACCGCCTGCCAAGGGTTGGTCCGGCGCGGACCTTCCATGAAGACCCACGTCCGGGGCAGGGTGGCCTGCGGGTCGGTGAGCAGGGTCTTCAGGCTGAGGCCGCGGGCGCCGGGCATGGTGGTGCCGGCGTAGTCGGCGAAGGTGGGCGCGAGGTCCAACAGGCTGACTTGGTTTGGGATGGTGCCCGCCGCGCGTCCGGGGATGCGCGCGAAGAACGGGATGCTTGCCAGCTCCTCGTAGGGGTAGGCCTTGCTCTCGACGCGGTGGGAGCCGAAGCCGTAACCGTTGTCGCTGGCGAAGATCACCACCGTGTTGTCCAGCAAGCCCTTCTGGCCTAGGTGCGACATGACGGCTCGGACGCTCTCGTCGACCGCTAGCAGGGACCGCGCCTTGTTGGTGCGCTCCTTGAGCCAGCGGTTGACGGTGGTCTGGTCGGCCAAGGGCAGGGACCGGATCTCGGGAGGCTTGTCCGAGACGTCGGCCTCGTTGAAGTTGGGCGGCCTGGGCGCCAACGTGACCGCAGTAGTGGAATAGCGTGCCGGCGGGTTGGCCGGCAGGTGTGGCTGGTTGTAGGCGAGGTAGAGGAAGAACGGCTTACCGGCAGGAGTGGCGTTCACGAAGTTCTTAGCCGCGATGGTGAGGTAGTCAGCGGTGTAGTACCCCTTCGACTCCGCGGCCTTGGCCTCGGAGCCGTCGGCCCGCCAGTAGTCCCACCCGGGCGGAACGTAGCTGGCGGGTCGGCTCCACGGGAAGTCGTTGAGGTACTTCCCGGCCAGGCCCGTGCGGTACCCCGCACCCTTCATGACGGTGGCAATCGTCCGGCTGTCATCGAGGTTCATGCCCTCGGAGTTCGTCCTGACACCGACCTCGCTGGAGTACCGGCCGGTCAGAATCGAGGCGCGACTGGGGCAGCACATCGGGACCTCTACCGCAGCGTGTGAAAAGTTCAGCCACGTTCCATCATTCAGGAACCGCAGCGGGGGGAGCTCATCCTTGCGCATATCGTCGACAAGGACGAACAGCACATTTGGTTGCGTTGCAAGGGCCCGTGCTGCAGGCGGTTGGTTGAGCAGCAGGACGCTCGCGAGCATGCTCAAGATCGCTGCTGTGGCGGATACCCGGCGTGACTGTGCCATGGCGGTCCTTCCTAAGGAATCTTTTCAGGTTTGCCGAGCGATGACCGGGTTTTTCAGCGGCGTCGACGCGTGCACTGGGTAGGCCCGAACATGCCCGGGGGACGTTACAGAGTCCCGGTGGCCGCGTTCAGACGTCCGTTAAGTAACGGCAGGGATGTCCCTGCCGCCTGTCGGGCAGCGGCGACACCGGCCCCGGCCGGGTGAGCGCCCCACCCGCCACCTGGGCGCAAGAGTGCGGCGGGCGAGCCAGGGTGCTTGCGCGGCTGGGTGCTGTTCGGCGTCATGTCGCTCTCCTCTGCGGCCAGAGGTCTGTGTCACGCCACGGTGCCGCAGTGGGCAGCGTGGGTGTGCTGGCGTCCGCTCTTGCGGCTACGACAAGGGGTTATCGGCCTTCCCCCGCATCCACTGGGTCCACAGCAGCTCTTTGGACGCTGCAGCCCCAGACGAGCATCTCCTCGTCACCGGGCGGCAGGCCGAACCAGTGGCCCATGACGCGGGGTGCTGATTCCTGAGTCGCATGGTCTGAGTCTCCTCCGTGAGAAGGTGCCGCGCGGCGTTTTCTGTAAGCCAGGTGGCCGTGCGCTGTGACAAGGCTGGGTGTTCACCGAGGGGATGCAAGAACTGAGGATGAGCGCAGGCGCTTGGGCCGCGACCAAACCCACCCCGACCTGGGCAACAACCGGCAATCCGGAGGTTGACGTAAGCCGTGACCTCTAGCGGGGCCACGGGTGGTCCTGTTCTCGTGCCGCCACCACCTCAGCACCCCGTCCGTCGTGGTCGCCGATGGCCGCAGGAGCTGGCCTGGCGAGGAGCGAGCTCCAACCAGTGGTCAGAGGGACAGGGGGTGGACGCCCACTTGGGCCACCGTCTCGAAGCTTCCTGGCTGCATGCACGCTCATCGGCATGAGCGGAAGACTCCTTCCGATTGGGTAGCGACGCGGTTACCGGCATCAGCGGAACCGACGAGCGCGCCAGCGGCCGGTCAAGTCCGGCTCGGTGGTGTACGACGGTGATCCGTCGGGGTTGTTCGGTTAGGCGTTGATGGCGCCGGCGATCAGGTCGGCGGGCACCTCCTCGGGCTGGTCGTCGGTGGTGTGGTCGGTCAGGACGGCTCGGGCGTTCTTGAGTGCCTCGAGGCCGAGGTAGCGGCGTTGCTCGGCCCACTCGTCGTGCTGCTCGGCGAGGACGGCCCCGACGAGCCGGATCACGGCGTCGCGATTCGGGAAGATCCCGACGACATCGGTGCGCCGGCGGATCTCACGGTTGAGGCGCTCGTTGGGGTTGTTGGACCAGATCTGCTTCCAGATTTCTTTCGGGAACACGGTGAACGCGAGGATGTCGGCGCGGGCCAGCTCGAGGTGCTCGGCGACGGCCGGGAGCTTCTCGTACAGGCCCTCCAGGACCCGGTCGAACTGGGCGTTCACGCTCTCGGCGTCGGGCTGGTCGTACACCGAGTGCAGCAGCGCCCGCACCCACCCCCACTGCGACTTCGGGGTCACCGACATCAGGTTCGCCGCGTAGTGGGTGCGGCACCGCTGCCAGGACGCCGCCGGCAGGGTCGCCCCGATCGCCTCGACCAGGCCGGCGTGCGCATCGCTCGTGACGAGCGCGACCCCGGACAGGCCACGGGCGGTCAGGTCCCGGAAGAAGCTCAACCACCCGGAACCGGATTCGGTTGTGGCGGGGTGGATCCCGAGGACCTCACGGTAGCCGTCGGCGTTGACACCGGTCGCGACCATCACCGCGACCTTGACGACCCGGCCGGCCTCGCGGACCTTCATCGTGAGCGCATCGGCCGCGACGAACGTGTACGGGCCCTCGTGCAGCGGGCGGGTGCGGAACGCGGCGACCTGCTCGTCGAGGTCCTTCGCCATCACCGACACCTGCGACTTGGACAGGCCGGTGATCCCGAGCGTCTTGACGAGCTTGTCCATCCGGCGGGTGGACACCCCGAGGAGGTAGCAGGTCGCCACGACCGTGGTCAGTGCCGCTTCCGCGCGGCGGTGCCGCTCGAGCAGCCAGTCCGGGAAGAAGCTGCCCTCACGCAGCTTCGGGATCGCGATGTCCAGGGTGCCGGCGCGGGTGTCGAGGTCACGGCGGCGGTAGCCGTTGCGGCTGTTGACCCGGTCCGCCGAGCGGGTGCCGTACTCGGCGCCGCACACCGTGTCGGCCTGCGCGGACAGCAGGGCGTTGATGAACGTGCCGAGCAGCTCGCGCATCAGATCGGGGCTGGCCTGGGCCAGCTGCTCGTGCAGGAAGACGGCAGGGTCAATAATGGTGTTCGCGGTCATCGCAGTGTCCTTCTTCGAGTCGGTTGTGAGAGATCACTCGAAGGATCACAGCGGTGACCGCACCTGCATCTGCAGGACACGCTCACCGGGATCGTCGTACACCAACGCTATGGACTCAACTCAGCGGCCGGCCCGGTCAACGCTGCATCGGTTAGACATGGCACCCATGCTTCACGCCCACGTTGGCGCGATGCCCGAGCGTTCCGCGTACTCGAGAAATGACTTCCGCGCACGCTCAACTTCATCCTGAGTGCAGGGCTCGGCGGAGTTGGCGTACACGATGTAGTTCGCCGGGTGAACAAGATGGCCAAAGCGAAGCACCCTGTGCTGACGGTCTGCCACTTCTCCCCGACGATCCAAGAGCAACTCGAGCCTGTACTCATAGTCACTCGGCTATGGCACACCCTCGGTGACATTCCCCACGAACTCCATGAAGTGCCGCACCGACGAGCGGCTGCCCAATGTAAACACCACCGCGAGGTCCTCAACGTCATCTGAATCCGGCTTGAGCGACTTGCGCACCGTCTGCCAATTCAGGAGCGATTCGGCAGAGCGGGTGCCCAGCCGAAGGCGCGCATCCACGACCATCCTGCCCTGCGCTCCGGTGTTGGTCAGAACTGTCCCGTACCGGGGTTTAGTGGAGGCTCGGAACTGACGCGATGACGGTAGCCGTCGCGGGATTTTGGCGGTAGTGCTGCCCTTCGAATTCGACGGGTGGGATGAGTCCGATCTCGCCGTGCAGGCGCCGGTGGTTGAACCAGTCGATGTACTCCGCGACGGCGAGCTCGAGGTCATCGATGCCGCGCCACGGTCCTCGGTTACGCAGCAGCTCGGCCTTGAGAGCGAGTTGAACGCCTCGGCGAGGGCGTTCTACTTCCTCGGTGCTGCCATGACTCTCATCCTTCCGTGGAATGAGAGCCTCCATCAGACCCGGTACGGACATACCGCTTCGCCCGGCCAAGCCTGCCGGCAGGCCGTGGGCTTGGCGGGGGGACCGCTCGGCTTCCCGCTCCATCATGAGCAGCATGGCGCCCAGCGCCCCCCCTCGTTTGCGTGAGGAAGCGCCGGGCTCAGGGCGCGGCTGCATCGGGCCACCCCCGCGCCCGACCTGGGGCCGGACGTCATCTTTCGCGATTTACCAAAAACTACTCAAATCGGAACTATGGTCAACCTGCTGATGATCAGAAGGCCACGCCGGCCGCTGCAAAGGCACAACGGCCCCCGCATCCAGCCCGACAAGAGGGAACAGAATGTTCTTCCGGACCAGAGCCCGCCGGGTGGCCCTCGTTGCGGCGATCACGTCCGTGGTCGGCGCCCAGCTCGCCTTCGTCCTGCCGGCCTCGGCCGCGACGCTGACCGTCTCCTCGACGGTGGACGTAGCCACGAACTTCGGTGCGTGCGGCAGCGCGTCCACGACCCCCACCGGCGGCAGCCTGCGCGAGGCGGTGTGCGCAGCCAACAACGCCGGCGCGGCCTCCTCCACCATCACCGTCCCCGCTGGCACGTACAGCCTCACCAACGGCGAGCTGCAGATGGGCAAGGTGCCCGGAAGCAACATCACCCTGACGGGCGCCGGCGCGGGAGCCACAATCATTCAGGGGAACGGGACGTTCCGGATCTTCAACCTGGACCCCAACCTCGTTGGCGCGGTGACCACCAGCATCTCGAGCGTGACAATCAGCGGGGGCAGCGACAGCACGTTCGGCGGCGCCGGAATCATCGCCGGCTCAGCCGCGCAGCCCACCGGCGCCCCGTTGGACGCCCTGACCGTGAGCAACTCGACGATCACCGACAACAACGCCTCCGGTCGCAGCAACACCGGCGGCGGCATCGCATTCTCCGGCGGCAGCCTGACCATCACCAACTCCACCATCAGCAACAACACCACGAACGGCGCTCAGGGCTCCGGGGTGTGGTACCGCGGCGAGGGGACCGGGCCAGGCGAAGGCCTCACGATCAGCGGGACGACGTTCAGCGGCAACGACGTGACCACCCCCGACGTCAACCTCGGTGGTGCGCTCGCCGTTGAGGTCACGCGGAGCTCACCCGCCGTGTTCAACGTGGGCAACTCGAGGTTCGTCGGCAACACCGCCACCGGCAGCGGACTAGGCACCCCGGTAGGCGCGGCCATCTATGCCCCGTCCGGGGTCCTGAACGTCACCGAGTCGACCTTCACCGGCAACTCGGCCGCCGGAACGAGCACGGCCGGCGGCCCGATCTCGGCCGGCGGAGCGATCGGGGTCACTGGCGCCACGGCCACGTTGCACTACAACCGGTTCACCGGCAACACCTCGACGAATGGGTCGGCCGTGTCCGCGACCGCTGGGTCGGTCGACGCCACGGACAACTGGTGGGGCTGCAACACCGGCCCCGGCACGGGCGGGTGCGACAGCGTCGCAGGAGCTGTGACGGCGTCGCCGCGGCTGGTCCTGACCGCGACCGCCAGCCCGGCGACCGTCGTCGGGCCGAACGCCACCTCGACCATCACGGCCGCGCTGACCACCGACTCGCTCGGAAGTGCGATCGGCGCTTCCAACCTCGACGCCTTCGCCGGTCTGCCCGTTGCGTTCAGCAACCCGTTGCCCAGCGGCGCCACCGTGGGCGCAGCGTCTTCCAATCTCAGCTCGGGCTCGACCAGCACCTCCTACAACAGCCAGAACACCAGCGGACCCGGCCACGTGCGCGCCTCCCTGGACAACGGCACTGCCACCGCCACGGTCACCGTCAACCGGGCCCCGGCGATCACCAGCGCCAACACCGCCGCGTTCACCGTCGGCACTGCGGGCAGCCTCACCACGATCACCACCGGCTACCCAGCCCCGGCGATCACCAAGACGGGCATCGTGCCACCGGGCATGACGTTCACCGACAACGGCAACGGCACCGCCACCCTCGCCGGGACGCCGACCGCCGGCGGCGTCTACCAGCTCAGCCTGACGGCAGCCAACGGGGCCGGGTCGATCGCCACCCAGACCCTCACCGTCACGGTCACTCGGGCACCGGCCTTCACCAGCGGCAACACGGCGACCTTCGCCGTCGGCACCGCGGGATCGTTCACGGTCACCACGGCCCCGAACGCCTACCCGACGCCAGCCATCACCATGACCGGCACCCTTCCCGCCGGGCTGACCTTCGGCGACAACGGGAACGGCACCGCGACGCTGACCGGGACGCCGACGGCCGGCTCGGGCGGGGTGTACTCGTTGAGCCTGACCGCGTCGAACGGGGTGAACCCGAACGGCACACAGACACTGACGGTCGTCGTCAACCAGGCCCCGGCGGCCACCACGAAGCCGGCCGACCAGACGGTGAACTCGGGCGCCTCGGTGAGCTTCATCGCGGCAGCCTCGGGCTTCCCGGCACCGACGGTTCAGTGGCAGCGCAGCACCAATGGCGGCGGCACCTACAGCAACATCGCTGGCGCGACCAGCCCGACCTACACCTTCACGGCCGCCTCGGCTGACAACGGCAACAAGTACCGGGCGGTCTTCACCAACGCGGCCGGCAGCGCCGCCAGCACCGCCGCCACGCTGACCGTCAACACCGCGCCGACGATCAGCAGCGCCAACACCACCAGCTTCACCGTCGGCAGCCCCGGCTCGTTCATGGTGACGACGAGCGGCTTCCCGAACGCGACGCTGAGCACCACTGGTTTCCTGCCGGCCTGGTTGGACTTCACCGACAACGGCGACGGCACCGCGACCCTGGCGGGCACCGCGCCGGTCGGCAGCGGCGGGCAGTACAGCTTCACCATCAACGCCGACAACGGCACCCTCCCGTCGGACAGCCAGGCGTTCATCCTGAGCGTCAACGAGTCCCCGACGATCAGCAGCGCCGACCACGCGACCTTCCAGGCCGGGACGGCTGGGAACTTCCCCGTGACCACCACCGCCGGGTTCCCGGTCGCGACGACCGTCACCAAGACCGGCACCCTGCCCGACGGCGTCACGTTCACCCCGAACGGCACAGGTGGCGCCACTCTCGCCGGGACCCCCGCCGCCGGCACCGCGGGCAGCTACCCGATCACGATCACCGCGACCAACGCCGCCAGCACCCCCGCCACGCAGAGCTTCACACTCACCGTCACCGACCCGCCGGTCCTCACCAGCACCGACCACGCCACGTTCGCGGTCGGCAAGGCCGGGACCTTCACGGTGACCACCTTCGGCGGCGCCGGCAGCGTCGCCATCACCCAGGCCGGCACCCTGCCCAGCGGAGTGGGCCTCACCGACAACGGCGACGGCACCGCGACGCTGGCCGGCACCCCGGCCGCCAGCACCGGCGGCACCTACCAGGTCGCGCTCACCGCCAGCGACGGCGTCAACCCGGACGACACACAGGCCTTCAC
>NZ_JBFULD010000107.1:0-11707 GCF_056400505.1 Terrabacter sp. P5_B1 | reverse complement strand
GCCGTGTCCGGGCCGGTCCCCGACGCCGAGGCGGACGACGAGGGCCCGCTCGACCTCGTCCGCTCCGCGACCGACCTCATCGGCTCCTTCCGGCGCGACCGCCGCGAGCGCAGACGCCGATGAGGGTCGCCGTCGTCGGCGCGAGCGGCTACGTCGGGTCGCGGCTCGTTCCGGAGCTCCTGCGACGCGGCCACGACGTCGTGGCCACGCACCACCGGCGCCCGTCGACGGCATACCCCTGGTCCGGTGACGTCGAGTGGCGGCGCGTCGACGTGCAGGACGAGGTGCGCGTCGTCGCGGCGCTGCGCGGGGTCGACGCGGTCTGCTACCTCGTGCACGGGCTCGACGACCCGGACTTCATGCGGCTGGACCGCCAGGCGGCCGACAACGTCGCGTATGCCGCCGGCGTCGTGGGCGCCTCGCGGCTCGTCTACTTCTCGGGGATCGTGCCCGACCTGCCCGAGGACGAGCTGTCGGACCACCTGCTCTCGCGGCTCGAGGTCGAGGAGATCCTCGCGACGGCGGACTGCTCGGTGCTGACGCTGCGCGCCTCGATGGTCGTCGGGGCCGGGTCGACGAGCTTCGAGGTGATGCGCCAGATGTCGCACCGTCTCGGCGTCGTGCAGACCGTCCCGGCGTGGATGGGCGGTTCGGTCATCCAGCCGGTCGCGGTCGCGGACGCCGTGTGGTTCCTCGCCGAGGCGCTCGAGCGGCCCGACGTCACGGGACACCTCGACGTCGTCGGCCCCGACCGGCTCAGCTACGTCGAGCTGCTGAGGACGTATGCCGCCCGCGCCCGGCTGCTGCGCGTGCAGGTCCCCGTGTGGCTGGCTCCCGTCGAGACGGTCGCGCGCGTGGCCGGCGCCCTCGTCGACGTGCCGAGCGGCACGGTGCAGTCGCTCATCCCGAGTCTCGGGCACGACATGGTGGGCGACCGCGACGCCGCCGACGTGATCGGCGAGCCGCCCGGCGGACGGCTCAGCGTCGCGGACGCCGTGACGCGGTCGCTTGCCACACCCCGGGCCGGCGACGGCACGCCGGACGGCGCCGCGGTCGACGGCGACCCACAGGCACCGTCCGTGGGCGACCCGGGATGGTCGCGGCACCGGTCGGTCCTGGCCTGGATGTGGTCAGCCGCCCGCGGCCGGTAGCCGGGGCGGAGCTGGTGAGGCCGATCCGGGTCCGGGGACCGCGTCAACTCCGCCGGGGCGGAGCTGGTGAGGCCGATCCGGGTCCGGGGACCGCATCAACTCCGCCGGGGCGGAGCTGCCCGTCGCGAGCCCACCCGCCCTTCGAGCCGCTTCGTGACGATCACCCCAGTTCGGTTGGGCGACAGGCATTTCCCGTGCACTCCCAGCCTCTTTCCGTCACAGTGGTACCGCAGTTCATCTGCTCCCGGACATCTCGGGCATCCCGCCGATTCGCGCTCGGATTCAGGGTCGGTCGGGGTCCAATTGGGGGTCGATCCCGGTTGCGGTTGGCGGACCGAGGGTATGACTGTGGAAGCAGTGAGCCCGACGTGGGTCGGGCCAGTGCGAGACGAGGAGACACCGTGTCATTCGGTGAGCAGCTGAAGCACAAGGCGGACGAGGTCCACCTGCAGGAGAAGGCCAAGGACTTCGGCGACGCGGTCGTCGAGATGGCCAAGGCCGTCATGTCGGTCGCCGCCGGCTATGCCCAGCAGAACCGGGGCAAGGTCGAGGGAGCGCTCGACAAGGCCGAGGCCAAGATCGACGAGAAGACGGGCGGCAAGCACGCCGACACCGTGACCAAGGTTCGTGCCTCGGTCGACAAGGGCATCGACAAGCTCGTCGAGCAACACGACAAGGCGGCACCTCCCACCCCGGCCGCCTCTGCCGTGCCCGACGACAAGCACAGTGCCTTCGACGAGGACACCCCCGCCGGCAACCCCACCTGAGCCGGCACCCTCAAGGGCCGTATGCCGCCGGAACCCTCCCCCTCGGCGGCATACGGCTCTTGAGCGTCCGTCGTCGACCGAACCAGGGCCGCACCGTCAGCGGTCGTCGACCGTGACGTCGCCCGAACCGCTCCTGATCCGCAGCCGCGAGGTGCTGGCCGGGTCGTCGGTGACGCGGACCTTGGTGTCACCGGACCCCGTCGCGGAGTCGACGGCGTAGTGGGTGTTCGGCGGCAGTCGGACCGACACGTCCCCGGAGCCCGTCCTGACCCCGACCGTGGGGGGCGCCGTCGCGAGCTCGAGATCGACGTCGCCGCTGCCGTCCTCGGCCGTGACCTGGTCGGCCGCGAGGTTGGTCGTCCTGATGTCACCGGAGCCGGCCTTGAGCGCGACGCCGCCCAAGGAGCCCCCGACGGCGATGTCGCCGGACCCGGTGACGACGCTGACGTCGGTCGCGTCTGGGACGGTGATGACGTAGTCGACCGAGCACCCGCCGAACGGGCCGGTGCAGCTCGCGTCGACCGCGAGGGTCGACCCGCTCCAGGACTCGCGCGGGGTCGGCTCGCCCGAACCCGGACCCCACGACAGGTGCCGGCTGACCTGGACCGTGCCGGCCGTCCCGCCGCCACGGACCTGCACGTCGCTCGCCCCACCCCGGATCGTCAGCGCGCCGACCGGCTGGGCGWAGGTCTGCTGCTGGTCGGCGCTGCGCCAGAGCCCCCCGGTCGCGGCGCCCCAGGTCGTGACGCCGGCGATGCCGGCGAGCACCAAGGTGGCACCGAGGCCGGCGACGAGCCACCACGGTCGCGACGACGCGGCTGCCGGAGCGGACGTTGCGGACGGAGCGGTTGGAGCGGACGCCGCCGCCGGTGTGTCGGCAAGCCCCTCGGGTTGCCGGGGCCCCAGCGTCGGGCGGAGCCAGGAGTCGCCGTAGGGTTCCGCGCCGGGCAGCGAGTCGCCGTGGACACGGTCGTCCGGGACCGCTGCGGGCGGGTGGACGGGTTCGTGCATGGTCATGTCGTCCCCTAATCCGAGAGGTAGTGCAGGACGGCCAGGACCCGGCGGTGGTCGCCCGCGGTCGTCGGCATGTCGAGCTTGGTGAAGATGGCCGTGACGTGCTTCGCCACGGCGCTCTCGCTGATGTGCAGCGCGCGGGCGATGCCGGTGTTGGAGCGGCCCTCGGCCATGAGCGCGAGCGTCTCGCGCTCGCGGTCGGTGAGCCGGTGGAGCGGACTCTTGTCCCGCCGGAGCAGCAGCTGCGCGACGACCTCGGGGTCGAGCGCAGTGCCGCCGTCGGCGACCCGGCGCAGCGAGTCGACGAAGTCGTCGACGTCGGCGACACGGTCCTYGAGGAGGTAGCCGACGGCGGAGGTCGTGCTGGCGAGGAGGTCGGCGGCATACCGCTCCTCGACGTACTGGCTGAGGATGAGCAGCGCCACGCCCGGCCACTGCGCGCGGATCATGAGCGCGGCCCGGAGGCCCTCGTCGGTGTGGGTCGGCGGCATCCGCACGTCGAGCAGCGCGAGGTCGGGCTGGTGCCGCTCGACGGCGACGAGGGCGGCCTCGGCGTCGCCGACGGCCTCGACGACCTCGATGCCCTTGGCGGCAAGGAGACGGATCAGGCCGTCGCGCAGCAGGATCGAGTCCTCGGCGATCACGACCCGCACGGCATCTCCGCCCTCAGCAGGGTGGGACCGCCGACGGGGCTGGTCACGGTGAGGGTGCCGTCGACGGAGGCCACCCGGTTTGCCAAACCGGTGAGGCCGGAACCCGTACCGGTCGCGGCGCCGCCCCGCCCGTTGTCGCCCACCTCGACGACGAGGCTTCGAGCGTCCGCGGTGACCCGGACCGTCGCGGACGTGGCTCCCGAGTGCCGGGCGATGTTGGTCAGGGCCTCCGACACGACGAAGTAGGCGACGGCCTCGAGGGTGCGCGGAGGTCGCTGGGCGAGCAGCACGTGCAGGCTCGTCGGCACCGGCGAGCGGGCGACGATGCCCGACAGGGCGGCATCCAGCCCGCGCTCGTCGAGGACGGCGGGGTGCAGTCCGCGGACGAACCCGCGCAGCTCCGCGAGCGCCTGCTTGGCCTCGTCGTGGGCGTCCTCGATGGCCCGGCGCGTCGCCGGCGGGGCGTCGGTGGCCAGGGCGGACCGGGCCATCCCGAGGTTGAGCGCGAGGGAGGTGAGTCGCTGCTGGGCGCCGTCGTGGAGGTCCCGCTCGATGCGGCGGCGCTCGGCGTCGGCGGCGTCGATGACGCCCGCGCGGGTCTGCTCGAGGGCGGTGACCCGCGGCGAGAGCTGCTCTCCCCGGGTCTCGCCGAGCATCGGGCGCAGGATCACGAGGTCGAGCGCGGCGGCCCCACGGGCCAGCCGTGGGGCGATGACGAGACAGCCGAACCCGACTGCCGTCTGCGCCCAGATGCGGCCGACACCTTGGAGCACCCCGACAGGGAGGGCCGCCGTCTCCGGGCTGATCCGCGACCACAGCGGCGCGGTCACGAGCACGAGGCCGCCTCCCCAGCAGAACGCGAGGAGGGCGGCCGAGGCCGAGAGCAGGACCGGCGCGACGAGCGCGTGGTACGCCAGCTGACGCCACGTCGTCGCCCGACCCAGGCGCGCCAGCCAGCCACGCCAGCCCGGTGCAACCGGGCCGGCCGGCGCGGCGACGGAGACGCCCAGGAGCGCGCCTGCCCGCGCCCGGTGCCAGCGGCTCAGCCCCTCGGACACGACGAGGAGCAGTCCGACGACCGGCACCCCGACCACGAGGACGGCCAGTCCCGTCGCGAGCCCGGCGAGGGCCCACACGAACGGGGCGGCCAGTGCCGCGACGACCCCACCCACGACGACGTATGCCGTGTGGCGGGGTGCGAGGCGACGCTCGAGGCGCCTGCGGTCGGGGGTCACGCAGTCCACGGTAGGGGTCGGGAGGCGGCTCGGACCATGACGTTTGTGACCGATCCGGGGTGGAGAAAAGTACAGGGCGCCGCCGTCCCGAAAGGGCTGCCGTCGCCATCCCCGTCGTCCATGCTGGATGAGACCCGGTCCGGCTGTCGACCGCCCACCCCCTCGGAGGCCACCATGACCCAGCAGCCCGAAGAGCCGACCACGCCCACCCAGCCGCCGCCCCGCGAGATCCCGGCCGGCTGGTATCCGGACCCCGAGGGCAAGCCGCAGTCGCGCTACTGGGACGGCGACTCGTGGACCGAGCAGGTGGGCCCGCAGCTCCCGGCGGCCCAAGCCCTCCCGACCCTCCAGCCCGTGCAGGCCGCGCCATCGCTGGCTGCGGCGTTCGTGCCGGTGACCATGGACGCCGAGGGCCGACCGGTGAGCGACCGGTCCAGGCTCGCGGCGGCCCTGCTCTGCTTCTTCGTCGGGGTCTTCGGCGTCCACCGCTTCTACGTCGGCAAGGTCGGCACCGGCGTCCTGCAGCTCGTCACCTTCGGCGGCCTGGGCATCTGGTCCCTCATCGACCTGATCGTCATCCTCGTGGGGACCTTCCGCGACAAGCAGGAGCGGTTGCTCATCAACTGGTGACGCGGATTTGCCCGCGTAGGAACGGGTTTGGTCCAGGTAGATGGGCTCAACCCGAGGACGAGGCGTATTTCCGGAGCCCCGGCTCCTTCTGAGGTGTCGACCGTCCTACCTCAAGGAGCAACCGCCATGTCCCAGCTCGTCATCGACCACCCGTCCACGACCGGCCTGCGCGAGGTCGCGACCCGGACCGCCACGGCCGCCGTCGACCGCCTCCAGGCGTTCCTCGTCGCCTACAGCCTGCAGGTCCTGCGGATCTGTCTGGGGCTGGTCTTCCTCGGCTTCGGCGTCATCAAGTTCGTGCCGGGTCTCAGCCCGGCCGAGGCCATCGCCTCGGCGACCATCGACCGGCTCACCTTCGGGCTCGTCTCAGGTCACGCGGCCGTGCTGCTGACAGCCGTCACCGAGACCTTCATCGGCCTGACGCTCGTCACCGGCACGTTCCTGCGCGTCGGGATCGTCGTGCTCGGCGGCGCCCTCATCGGCATCATGTCGCCGCTCGCGCTCTTCACCGCCGAGCTCTTCCCGCACGGCCCGACCCTGATGGGCCAGTACGTCCTCAAGGACATCGTCCTGGCTGCGTCGGCCCTCGTCGTCGCCGCCTACGCCCTCGGCGCCCGGCTGCACCCCGGCTCGGACGACTGACGAAGGACCGTCCGGCGGGCGACCGCTGGCCCACCGACATACTGACGACATGACCGAACACGTGACGATCACGACCGACGCCGGCGAGATGCCCGCGCACCTCTGGCTCCCCCCGACCGGCCACGGACCGGGCATCGTCGTGCTGCAGGAGATCTTCGGTGTCAGCGACTACATCCAGCGGCGCGGCGCCCAGCTCGCCGAGATGGGTTACGTCGTCGTGGCGCCGGAGATCTTCTGGCGCCTCGGGGTCGTCTCGCCCGTCGAGGGCGACGACGCGCTCCAGCAGGGCGTCGCGCTCGTGCAGCGCCTCGACTGGGACGCGGCCGTCCGCGACGCCGCCGCGACGGTGGAGTGGCTGCGTGACCGCGACGAGGTCACGGCCGGGGTCGGCGCCGTCGGCTTCTGCTTCGGCGGAGGCCTCGGCTACGCCGTCGCGGCCCACCTCGAGTCGGGGGACGCCGGGGCGACCGCGCCGCTCGACGCGCTCGTCAGCTACTACGGCTCGGCTCTCCCGGACCTGCACGAGGTCCTGACGGTGACCGCCCCGAGCCTGCACCACTTCGGGCTGGCCGACTCCTTCATCGACACCGAGACGGTGCGGCGGATCGAGGCCGCCGTGACCCAGCAGCCGGCGACCACCTTCGAGACGTATGCCGGCGCCGACCACGCATTCGACAACGACGACATGCACTGGCACGACCCGAGCTCCTCGACCCTCGCCTGGTCGAGCACCGTCGGCTTCCTCCAGAAGCGTCTGGCCGTCTCGTGAGGTGAGCGCGACGCGCCCGGGCACCGGGTGGCCGCGAGAGGCAACGGGTATGGCCACAGCGGGCTGCTACTGCAGTGCCGACCAGTCACGAATGAGGAGTGCCCGTGGAGCTGAACCAGCTCGAGGCGGTGGCGCCCGGGCTCGCCGCACGGATCGCGGGTGCCGAGCCGGGGCACGCCCGGATCTTCGCCTTCCGCGTCGCCCGCCTCGCCTGCGCCCTCACCGAGGTCGACGACGCCACCGCCCTCGAGGTGGTCAGGGGTGGCCTGGAGCGCTACCCCGAGGTCGACGAGCTCATCCGGCTGTGGGACCTCGAGCGCGACCTCGACGCCGCCTGCGAGAGCCAGCTCGAGACCGCGGTGGTCACAGCCTCCCTCGAGCAGCTGGCTCTGCCCTCCCAGTGCGTCGAGGCGCGCGCCGTCGGCTCGGTCATCGCTGCACTGACCCCTGACGCCCGTGTGGCGGCGCGAGGTGCGACGTACGAGGCCCTCGCGGCCGGCTGCGACGGCAGGACTCTCCATGCCCTCGCCGACGATCTCTTCTGAGCCGCCGGTCCGAGCCGATCGCCGCTGCGAGTTCGTCAGGCCGGCTCCTGCGGGAGCGGGCGACGCGACCGGCGGCTGAGCCGCCGCGACCAGCGGTAGGCGGGCTCCCGCACGGCCACGACCCAGGCCGGCGCGGTGGTCCCCTCGAGCTCGTCGACGATCGGGTCGAAGCGCATCGTTGAGTCGAACCGCTCCTGCCGCAGCTGGAGCAGGCCCACGACGTCCCAGGCCCCGCGATCGACGGCGATGGCCAGCTCGAACTCCAGGGGCTCCGGCTGGTCGTCGACCGGACGCAGGAGCAGAGCGACCGAATGGCCCCCCGCCCTCGTCGGCAGCAGCGTCGTCAGCGGACGACCGGCCGCCCGTCGCACCGGCCTGAGGAGGTGCCGGCCGACGTGTCCGGTGCCCGTCGTCGCGAAGAGCAGGTCCGCGGGGCGGCCCCGTGCCCCGGCTCCCGGCAGGCGCAGGGCCAGACCGCCGATGTCCCACCACCCGTCGGGCGTGCCGACCGCTCGCGACACCCGGGCGGTGCACGGGTGGACGCCCCGGTCCCGGAGCAGCGGGACCCCGAGGTCGGGCTCGGGCACGTCGATGCGCAGCTCGGAACCCCACGTCCGCCCTGCCGCGTGGAGCGGCTTGCGCCCGGTCATCAGGGCGACGAGGCCGAGTCCCACAGCGAGCGCGACCCCGGCCACCCGTGCGGGCGGGGTCGGCATGCGGGGCGGCGCCGGGCGGGGAGCGGAGGTCGTGGTCACCCCCTTCACCTACCCAGCACGGGGGCGAGCCACCGCGGTGCCCTTCGTCGAACGCGACGTCATGGCGGGCGGGAGATCCGCCGGGTCGGCCGTCGGCCAGACGGACGGGTCGGGCCCGAGGCCGTCCAGCTCGGCCACCTGCTCGCGGCACCAGGTCGACACCGTGCGTCCGCCGGAGAGGACGTCCGCGGCGAACGCCTCCCACTCCACCCATCGGACGTCCTCGACCTCGGTCGGGTCGGGGCCGGGCTCCGGCGCCACCCCGGCGACCCGCCCGGTGAGCACGGGGCACAGCTCCCACTCGACGGTGCCGTCCATCTCGGCCCGGTAGGAGAAGCGCGGCAGCACGAGGCGCAGGTCGCGCACCCCGAGACCCAGCTCGTCCCGGGCCCGGCGGAGCACGGCGTCCTCGACGGGCTCACCCGGCGCCGGGTGCCCGCACGCCGAGTTGGTCCAGACGCCCGGGAAGGTGGCCTTGGACCGGGCGCGCCGGGTCACGAGCAGCGAGCCGCGGTCGTCGAAGAGGTAGACGGAGAAGGCGAGGTGGAGCGGCGTGTCGGCGTGGTGGACCGTCGCCTTGGGCGCGGTACCGGTGGCGTGGCCGTCGGCAGAGACGAGGACGACGAGCTCCTCCGGCCCGGTCCCCGTCATCGACCCGGCCTCGCGAGCTCGTTGACGGCGCCGCGGAAGACGCTCGGGATGGTGCCCGCCGCGGGCACGAGCAGTCGCCGGGCCCACGTCGGGCGCGTCGCCTGGACGAGGGCGTGCGTCAGGAGCGAGTAGCGCCGCGTGGCCGCTCGCCACGACCGCTCGTAGGACGCCGGGTCGTCCGCGACGATCGCCGCGACGGCGGCCCGGGCGTGGGCCAGGCCGAGCGAGATGCCCTCACCGGTGAGGGCGTCGACGTAGCCGCTCGCGTCGCCGGCGAGCAGGACCCGTCCGGCGACGCGGCGCGTCGTGCGCTGCCGGAGTGGTCCGGCGCCGCGGACCGACGTGACGACGGGCGCTCCATCCAGTCGCTCGCGCAGGCCAGGGAACTGGGCAAGGCTGTCCGTCAACGGGTTCCGTTGCGTGCTGAGCACGGCGACACCGACGAGGTCATCAGCCACCGGCGTCACGTAGGCCTCACCCTGGGGGCCCCAGTAGACCTCGACGTGGTCTCCCCAGGGACGTATGCCGTAGTGCTGGCGCAGTCCGTAGCGGCGCAGCGGCTGCGTCTCGGCCCTGCGTCCGGCGGAGTGGTCGCGCTCGAGGCCGACCGACCGACGCGTCGGTGAGTGCAGCCCGTCGGCGGCTATGACCCAAGGGGCCGTCAGGGTCGGCCCGGCGCCCCCAGGGCTGCTCGTGTGCACGGTCACCCGGGTCTCGTCCTGCGTCACCTCGGCCGCCCCGAMTGGAAGCACCTCGACGCCCGCGGCGGCCACGGCGTGGCGCAGGGCGTCGTGCAGGACCGTGCGCCGGACGCCCCGGCCGGGCCCGACCGTGAAGTCGGCCTCGGCGAACCGCCCTCTGGCGATATAGCGGATCCCCCGCACGTCGCGTCCGGACGGCTCGACCCCGAGGTCGGTGAGCGCCTGGAGGCCGCCGGGCATGAGCCCCTCCCCGCAGGCCTTGTCGATGGTGCCGGCCCGGGGCTCGAGGACGGTGGGAGCGAGTCCCGAGCGGACGGCATACAGCGCGGCGGCGAGCCCGACGGGACCTCCACCGATGACGATGACGTCGGCGCTCCTGTCGGCACTCACGCAGCGGCTCCGCTGGGCGTGTCTGCGGGAGAGGCGATCTCGCGCAGGGCGGCGTTCTCGCACCGGATGCGCACGGTGAGCAGGGCCGCGTTGGCGACGGTGAAGACCAGGGCCGTCACCCAGGCGGTGTGCACGAGCGGCAGGGCGAAGCCCTCGACCACGACGGCGACGTAGTTGGGGTGCGGGATGACGCCGTAGGGGCCGCGGCGCACCAGCGGGAGGCCGGGGACGACGATGACGCGGGTGTTCCACTGGTTGCCGAGGGTGGTGATGCACCACCACCGCAGGGCCTGGCTCGCGATGACGAGCGCGAGCATGACCCAGCCGAGCGCCGGCACGAAGGGCCGGTCGGCGACCCAGACCTCTGCCACCGCGCCGACGAGCAGGCCGGTGTGGAGCCCCACCATGACGGGGTAGTGCGACTGGCCGCGCTCGACCCCGCCGTGCGAGAACGCCCACGCTGCATGGCCTTTCGACACGACCAGCTCGGCCAGACGCTCGAGCCCGACGAGCACGACGAGACCGGTGAAGAGCCACTGCGACAGCATCGGCGCCTCAGTCCGCCGCGCGGAGCAGGACGAGCTCGAGGCAGAAGCCGGGGCCCATCGCCATGAGGACGCCCCACGACCCGGGCTCGGGCGTGTGGTCGGCGAGGGTGTCGGCGAGGACGTGCAGCACCGAGGCCGAGCTGAGGTTGCCGATCCGGTCGAGGGAGCGCCACGTGACGCCGAGCGCCTCGCGGTCGACCTCGAGCGCCTCCTGCATCGCGTCGAGCACCTTCGGGCCGCCGGGGTGGGCGACCCACCAGCCGATGTCGGCTCGCGTCAGCCCCTGGTCGGCGAGGAAGCGGTCGACGTCGTCGCGCACGTTCGCACGCACGAGGTCGGGCACCTCGGCGCCGAGGACGATGCGCAGTCCCGTGGCGCCGACGTCCCAGCCCATGGCCCGCTCGGTCTCGGGGTAGAGGCGGCTGCGCGTGGCGACGATGCGCGGGTGGCCGGCCGCCAGGGCCGCGGCCCGGTTCGCGCCGACCATGACGACGGCGGCCGCGCCGTCGCCGAAGAGGCCGCTTGCGACGAGGTTGGCCACCGACCGGTCGTCACGCTGGACCGTGAGGCTGCACAGCTCGACCGACAGCAGGACGGCGACGTCGTCGGGGTGCCCGAGGAGGTAGTCGTGGACCCGCGCGACGCCCGCCGCCCCCGCGACGCAACCGAGCCCGACGAGCGGGACACGCTTGACGTCGTCGCGCAGCCCGATCTCGGCCGCGACCCGGGCCTCGATCGACGGGACGGCGAGACCGGTGATCGTCGTCGACATGATGAGATCGACGTCCCGCGGAGTGAGACCGGCGGCCGCGAGCACCTTGGTGACGGCGTGCGAGCCGAGCTCGGTGGCGACGCGGATGAACTCGTCGTTGGCCTCACCGAAACCGTCGAGCTCCCAGTAGCGCTCGAGCGGAAGCGCGAGATGTCGCTGGCTCACCCCCGAGTTGGCGTGGAACCGCTCGAGCAGGGCCCGGTCGGGTCCGACGGAGCCGAGCACGTCGGCGAAGGCCGCCGTCACGTCGGCCTGCGCGTAGCTGTGCTCGGGCAGGACGCCGCGGACGGCCGCTAGGTGGCTCACCGACCCAGCCTAAGCGGAGGCGGTCGTGCAGGTGTCGCTCATGCCCGGACCAGGAGGGCGACGACGTTGACGAGCGCGATCCCGATCGCCGCCACGAAGGGGAGGCGGCCGCGCGCCACGACGGCCACGACCGCGAGCACCGCGCAGACCGCGAGCAGGAGCACGCCCTCCGCGTCGA
>NZ_JBFULD010000106.1:0-11748 GCF_056400505.1 Terrabacter sp. P5_B1 | reverse complement strand
GGGGTCAGCGTCTGCAGGTCGATCCACGCGGCGCTGCCGCCCGGAGCAGCCACGGCCACGCCGCTGGCGTCACCGGTGCCGCGCGCCCACGTGCCGGCAACGGACAGACCGGAGCGCTGGTCGGAGGCGAGGTGCTCCGCGACCCAGGCCGGAACCGCCTCGGGCGCCAGCACCTGGCCGTCGACGTCGAAGCCCTCCTCGGCCTCGGGTGCGGCTGCCTCGACGGTGGCGAAGAGACGGTCGCGCAGGACGCGGAACTCGAGGCCGTCGAAGACCGTGTGCACCTCCTCGCGGCTCCACTGGCTGCGCTGGAGGTCCTCGACCGCGACGCCGACCGGGCTGTCCTTGACGAGCTGGTTGAGGCGCCGGTTGCGCAGCACCTGGTCGAGGTGGTCACGCAGCGACTGGCCCGCCTTGCCGGGGATCTTGTCGATGCTGGCGACGATGCCGTCGAGGTCGCCGTACTGGGTGATCCACTTCGCCGCGGTCTTGGGCCCGACCCCGGGGACGCCGGGCAGGTTGTCCGAGCTCTCACCGACCATGGCCGCGAGGTCGCTGTAGCGGGTCGGGGGGACGCCGTACTTCTCCTCGACCTCCTTGGGACCCATGCGCCACACCTCGGAGACGCCGCGGACGGGGTAGAGGATCGTCACCCGGTCGGAGACGAGCTGGAACGTGTCACGGTCGCCCGAGCAGATGAGGACATCGATGTCCTTGGCCTCGGCCTGCGTGGCGATCGTCGCGATGATGTCGTCGGCCTCGTAGCCGTCGAGCTCGACGAACGTGATCCGCAGCGCGTCGAGGATCTCCTTGACGAGCGGGATCTGCCCCTGGAACTCGTCCGGAGTGCGGGCGCGGCCCGCCTTGTAGTCGGAGTACTCCTCGGTGCGGAACGAGTGGCGCGCCTTGTCGAAGGCCACCACCACGTGCGTCGGCTCCTCGTCGCGCAGCATGTTGATGAGCATCGAGGTGAAGCCGTAGACGGCGTTGGTGTGCTGCCCGGTGCTCGTGGAGAAGTTCTCGGCAGGGAGCGCGAAGAACGCGCGATAGGCCAGCGAGTGTCCGTCGAGGAGGAGAAGTCGGCTCACACCGGAAGCCTAGTGGCGCCCACCCACACCCCACGAAACGCGTGCGGGTCCCTGAGGGCGAGCTCCCGGCCCGGCTGGTGGTCGGGGGTGCACGGGGGCGGAGCCCCCGTGGGCCGGCATACGATCGCGCCCATGACTGACTCTTCGACGCACGCGGCTGGCCAGACCCTCGACGACATGCGGTCCATGGCCGAGGGCACGCTCCTCGAGCGCATGCAGATCGAGATGACGGAGGTGTCTCCGGACCGCCTCGTCGCGACGATGCCGGTCGCGGGCAACACCCAGCCGTACGGCCTGCTCCACGGCGGCGCGAGCGTCGTCCTGGCAGAGACGCTCGGCTCGATCGGCGCCCAGCTCCACGCCGGGCCCGGCCGGGTGGCCGTCGGCCTCGACATCAACGCCACCCACCACCGCGCCGCCCGGGCCGGCGTCGTGACCGGCACGGCGACGCTGCTCAGCGCCGGACGCACGCTGGTCAGCTACGACGTCGTCGTCACCGACGAGGACGGCAGGCGAGTCTGCACCTCGAGGATCACCTGCCTGCTGCGGGACGCAGCACCCGGGGCCTGACGGACGCGCAGCCGAGGGTCCCGGTCAGCCGGCGATCTTCGGGTCGTGCCGCGGCGCCCGCGCCCTCGCGCGCAGGTCGCGGCGGCGCTGCAGCAGGTCGAGCGACACCCGCTGGGGTCGCGGCTCCCCCGCCAGCTTCCGCTGGAGCGCCGCGGATGACGCCACGCGACGCACGGTCTCGGGGGCGAAGCCGAGACGCGCGAAGAAGCGGTTGGCCTCGCGGTCACCTGCGGGAACCGCACTGGCGAGGTGCTCGCAGCCCTGGCGGTCGGCGTAGCGGCTGGCCGACGAGAGCAACGAGCGCCCGATGCCCTGGCGGCGGAAGTCCGGGTGCACGAAGAGCATGTCGATCGACACGCACGGCGAGTCGACGAGCAAGCTCCGTGTCGAGTCCGCGAGGACGACGTAACCCGCCGGCCGATCATCGGTGAACGCGATGAAGGCGCAGATGTCGTTGCGCTGCAAGGCATTTCGCAGGGTGCCGTCGAGCGCGAGGCGCTGGGCGGCCTCCGGGGTGGTTCCCCCCTCGATCCGGTGCGCGATCCACAGTTCGATGAACTGCGAGTGCAGCCCCTCGTCGACGCGCTGAACCGAGACCACTGCTCGCCCCATCATTCCTCCCGTTCCAGCCCTGAGGTCACCCGGCTGAGACTACGACCATAGACGCTCGGACGGAAGAGGAATCGGCAGGTCGGCCCTCCCGGTGGGGAGGTGCCACGACCGTTGTCGTGGCACCTCCTTCGGATTCCTTGGCGGCCGCTCTGGGCCGGAATGCCGCGTGGCTGCCGGGCGCAGACGTGGCCTAGGCCTCGCCGCCGAGGTAGGCCGCCTTGACGGCCGGGTCGTCGGCGAGCTCCCGGCCCGTGCCCTCGCGGACGATCTCGCCCGTCTCGAGGATGTAGGCGCGGTGCGAACGCTTGAGCGCCTGGGCCGCGTTCTGCTCGACGAGCAGCACCGTGGTGCCCTGGCTGTTGATCTCCGTCACGATGTCGAAGATCTGCTGGATGAGCTTCGGTGCCAGACCCATCGAGGGCTCGTCGAGCAGCAGCAGTCTCGGCTTGGCCATGAGTGCACGGCCCATCGCGAGCATCTGCTGCTCCCCACCGGACATCGAGCCGGCGGCCTGGTTGCTGCGCTCCTTGAGGCGTGGGAAGAGCTCGAAGACGCGTTCGAGGTCGTCCTTGACCGCCTTGGTCTTGCGGTCCGGGCGCGCGTAGGTGCCCATCTCGAGGTTCTCCATGACCGTCATGCCGACGAAACACCCGCGGCCCTCGGGCGACTGCGAGATGCCGAGGACCGGCCGCTCGTGCGAGGGCGTGTGGGTGATGTCCTCGCCGTTGAAGAAGACCGTGCCGGCCCGCACCGGGCGCAGGCCCGAGACGGTCTTCATCGTCGTCGTCTTGCCCGCACCGTTGGCCCCGATGAGGGTGACGATCTCGCCCTCCTCGACCGTGAAGCTGATGTCGCGGATGGCCTCGATGCGCCCGTAGTTGACGCACAGGCCCTTGACCTCAAGAAGCATCTTCTTCATCAACTCCAAGGTAGGCGGCGATGACTGCGGGGTTGTCGCGGATCTCCGCCGGCGAGCCCTCGGCGATCTTGCGGCCGAACTCGAGGACGACGATCCGGTCGGTCACACCCATGACGAGCTTCATGTCGTGCTCGATGAGCAGCACGGTGTAGCCCTGGTCGCGGATCGTGCGGATCAGCTCCATGAGCTTGGCCTTCTCCGCCGGGTTGAAGCCGGCCGCCGGCTCGTCCAGGCAGAGCAGCTGCGGGCTCGTGGCCAGAGCACGCGCGATCTCGAGCCGGCGCTGGTCGCCGTACGGCAGGTTGCGTGCGAGCTCGTCCGCCTTGCCGTCGAGCCCCATGAAGGTCAGCAGCTCCATGGCCCGCTCGTAGCCCTGCGACTCCTCCTTGCGGTGCTTCGGCAGGCGGAACATCGCCGAGACCACACCGGTCGTGTGGTGCGCGTCGACACCGACGAGGACGTTCTCGAGCGCCGTCATGTTGGCGAAGAGCCGGATGTTCTGGAACGTGCGGGCGATGCCGAGCTTGGTGATCTCGAACTTCTTGCGCTTGCCGAGCGGCTCGCCGAGGTAGCGCACCGCACCCGAGGTGGGCTGGTAGACGCCCGTCATGACGTTGAAGCAGGTCGTCTTGCCGGCGCCGTTGGGACCGATGAGGCCGAGGATCTCGCCCTTGTTGATGTGGAAGCTCACCTCGTTGAGCGCCACGACGCCGCCGAAGCGCAGGGTGACCTCGTCGACCTCGAGCAGCTTCTCGCCCTCGGCCACGACCGGGACGYCGATGTCCTCGGGAGCGATGACGACGTCGGGGTTGATGTCGGTGACCTCGTCGACGGACAGCGGCTGACGGGGCTGGACCGGCTGGTCGGGCTGGACCGGCTGGTCGGGCTGGACTGGCTGGGCTGGCTGGACTGGCTGGGCTGGCTGGACTGCGTCAGACATTGCCTTCTCCTTCCTCGAGGACGGCCTGTCGGGCATCGGCACGCTTGGCACGGACGGTGCGTTTCGGCGGCAGCAGGCCCTGGGGGCGGAAGATCGCGAGCAGCATCAGGGCGAGGCCGAAGACGAGCACGCGGAAGTCCGCGAAGTCACGGAAGCGCTCCGGGAAGTAGCCGACGACGATCGCGCCCACGATGACGCCCCACCGGTTGCCGGCGCCACCGACGACGACGGCGGCGAGGAAGAGGATCGACAGGAGCAGCTCGAAGCTCTGCGGATTGATGAAGCCCGACTTCGTCGCGAAGAGCGCGCCGGAGAGTCCGCCGATGGCCGCACCCAGCGCGAACGCCAGCAGCTTGAAGCGGAAGGTGGGCACTCCCATCAGCTCTGCAGCGTCCTCGTCCTCTCGCGTCGCCTCCCAGGCCCGCCCGACCCGGCTGTTCTTGACCAGGATGTCGAAGAGCAGGACGAGACCGATGACGACGAGCGCGAGCCAGTAGTACGGGACGAAGTCGCTGATCCCGAACTTGAGGAACGTCGACGTCGTGTCGAGGTCGATGACCGGGACGCCGCCGCTCCAGTCGAGGCTCGGCACCTGGAAGACCACGACGCTCGGGGGTTTCGGGATGTCCGAGATGCCCTGGGCACCGCCGAGCCACTGCGAGTTGACCAGGCACAGGCGCACGATCTCACCGAAGCCGAGCGTGACGATGGCGAGGTAGTCACCACGCACCCGCAGCGTCGGGGCACCGAGGATGACGCCCGAGATCATGGCCGCACCGATCGCGATGGGCACCACGACGATCCACGAGAGGTGGGCGTGTTCGGAGCTCAGGACACCGACGGTGTAGGCGCCGATCGCGTAGAACCCGACGTAGCCGAGGTCGAGCAGGCCGGCGTAGCCGACGACGATGTTGAGGCCCAGCGCCACGAGGACATACGTGGAGACCGTGAACAGCACGCCGCCGAAGTCCGAGCCCTCGGTGGTGATGACGGGGATGTTGAGCATCGGCAGCAGGAACAGGAAGATCGCGAAGAGGACCCAGAGGCCGATCTTCGCAGGCTTGGGCAGCGAGTCCACGCGCTCCTTGAACCCGGGACGGGGCGCCTTGACGGTGGGGGCGGTGACGGTTCTCGTGGTGCTCATGCGCGGGCCTTTCCGAGCGACTCACCGAGCAGACCGGTGGGCCGGAAGAGGAGGATGAGGATCAGCAGGACGAACGCGACGACGTCCTTCCACTGCGTGCCGACGAGGGCGGAGCCGTAGTTCTCGGCGAGGCCGAGGACGAAGCCGCCGAGGAGGGCACCGCGCAGGTTGCCGATGCCGCCGAGGACGGCTGCCGTGAAGGCCTTGACGCCGAGGATGAAGCCGACGTCGTAGCGGGTGATCCCGATCTTCAACATGTAGAAGACCGCCGCGGCGCCGGCCATGACGCCGCCCACGAGGAAGGTCACCTGGATGACGCGGTCTCGGTTGACACCCATCAGTGCGGCGGCCTCGGGATCCATCGCGACGGCCCGGATGCCTCGGCCGAGACGTGAGCGCTTCACGAACTGGTCGAGGATCACCATGAGCACGATGGCTCCTACGATGACGAAGATGTCGACGTTGGTCACCGAGTAGTCGACCAGCGTGAACACCGGTTGCGGTGAGAACACCTCCGGCATCCCGGTGTTGTTGCGCGAGTTGGCGACGTAGGCGCGCAGGTACGTGTCGAAACCGACCGCGCCGGTGATCTGCTGGCGAAGCCCCATGAGCTCGGAGAGCACGAACGAGGCGCCGATGGCCGAGATCAGGGCGATGAGCGGTGGCGCATTGCGCTTGCGCAACGGCCGGTAGGCGAAACGCTCGAGCAGGACCGCGACGAGGCCCGACATGAGCATCGCGGCCACGAACATCATGGCGATCCAGAAGATCACGTTGCCCAGGCTGCCTCCGGCCTTGCCGCCGAGGAAGACGACGATCCACAGGCAGGCGAAGGTGCCGTACATGAAGACCTCGGAGTGCGCGAAGTTGATGAGGCGCAGCACGCCGTAGACGAGCGTGTAGCCGAGGGCGACGAGGGCGTAGACGGCCCCGAGCGTCAGACCCGTGATGGTCAGGGCGAAGAAGTTGTCCAACAGGTACTGCATCCAAGACCTCCTGGGCCGGGTGCGGTGGGCGGGATCGTACGTCCGGTGTCACCGCACGAAGGGCGGTCGGAGCGTAGTGCTCCGACCGCCCTGAACGATGACGACCGTGCTACTTGATCTCGCCGACGGACGTGAACTTACCGCCCTCGACCTTGTAGGCGAAGACCTTGATGTCGGAGGACTCGCCCTTGGCGTCGAACTTCAGCTGCTTCGTGACGCCCTTCTTGTCGTAGGACTTCACGAAGTCGATCATGCTCGAGCGGTCCTTGCCGGCGGCGATGCCGTCGAGCAGGATCGTCGCGGCGTCGTAGCCCTCACCGGAGTAGGTGTTGGGGTCCTGGTTGTACTTCGCCTTGTACGCCGAAGCGAAGGTCGGCGCGATGTCGGCCGGGACGCAGGGGCAGGTCACGATGGCGCCGTCGGCGGCCGGACCGGCGTTGTCGATGAACGACTGGTCCTTGACGCCGTCCGCGGCGACGAAGGTGCCCTTCCAGCCCGCGTCACGCAGCTGCTTGGCGAGCGGGGCCGCCTCGGGCGCGTAGCCGCCGAAGAAGAGCGCGTCGGCGCCTGAGGACTTGACCTTGGTCACGGAAGCGCTGAAGTCGGTCTGCTTCTGCTGGATCGTGTCGTTGCCGACGACGGCCGAGCCGAGGTCCTGGCGGACGATGTCGGCCAGACCCTTGCCGTACTCCGACGCGTCGTCGATGACGAACGGCTTCGCGGCCTTGAGCGTGTCCTTGATGTACTTCGAAGCTGCGGGGCCCTGGGTGGCGTCGTTGCCGAGGACACGGAAGAAGGTCTTCCAGCTGTTGTCGGCGAGCTTGGGGTTCGTGGCCGACGGCGTGATGGTGACGAGGCCTGCCTCGTTGAACGCCGGGTCGGCGGCCTTGGACTCACCCGAGAATGCGGGCCCGACGATGCCGGCGACCTTCTTGTCGTCGATGGCCTTCTTGGCGAGGGCCGGCGCCTGCGTCGGGTCACCCTGCGAGTCGTAGTTCTCGAGGGTCACCTTGCAGTCGGCGTGCTTCTTGTTGTAGTCGTCGAGAGCGAGGTTCACGCCGTTCTGGATGTAGATGCCCAGGTTGGCGTTCGGGCCGGTGAGGGCACCGAACATGCCGATCTTCTGGTCGCAAGCGGCCTTGGCTGCGCCGCCGGAGCCGCCGGCCGACGAGGTGTCGCCGCCCTTGGTGCCGCAGGCGCCGAGAGCAAGCGCTGCAACCGCGAGCGGCACAACGAGCTTGAGGGTAGAACGCACGGATGTCCTCCTGATGTCACTCATCCCTCTGATGAGGGCTGACACGGAGACTAGGCGGAATCGCGTTCGCGGTCATCCATATTGGGCGATCGGTGACCGTGTCGTAACCTCTGTCGCCCTCGCGGCCGGAGGATCTCCGGCGCAGCCGGGCTCAGGACGTCGGGAAGCCGTTGATGACGGCCTCGGCGACCTCTTTCATCCCGAGGCGGCGGTCCATCGCCGTCTTCTGGATCCACCGGAACGCATCGGACTCGCTCAGCTTCAGCTGGGTCATGAGCACGCCCTTGGCCCGGTCGACGAGCTTGCGCGTCTCGAGCCGCTCGCCGAGGTCGGCGATCTCGGCCTCGAGGGCCTTGAGCTCCTGCCAGCGCGACGTGGCGATGTCGATGGCCGGGCGAAGGTCGTCGGCCGTGAACGGCTTGACGATGTAGGCCATGACGCCGGCGTCGCGGGCCCGCTCCACGAGCTCGGTCTGCGAGAACGCCGTGAGCATGATGACGGGGCACAGCTTCGACTCGTGCAGCTGCTCGGCGGCGGACAGGCCGTCGAGGACCGGCATCTTGACGTCCATGATGACGAGGTCGGGCTTGACCTCCTTGGCCAGCTCGACGGCCTGCTCGCCGTTGCTGGCCTGGCCGACGACGTCGTAGCCCTGCTCCCCGAGCATCTCCACGAGGTCGAGGCGGATGAGGGCCTCGTCCTCRGCGACGAGGATCCGGGTCGCCCCCGTCCGGTCGGCAGTGGTGTCCGYGGCCTCCGACGACGCAGCATCCTCGGAGGGGACGGCAGGCGTGGTGGCGGTGCCAGGGGTCGGCTTGGGCGTCGTGCTCTCGTCGGTGCTCACGGGGAAATCCTATCCGGGGTGAGATTTCCGGCGCGTTTCGGGACGGTCAAGCCGCGGCTTCTCCTCGTCGCCGCGCAGCGGGAGCCATCGAGGGGTGGACCGGTCGAGAGTGCCGAGGGCGGGACTCGAACCCGCACGGCCTTTCGGCCAGAGCATTTTGAGTGCCCCGTGTCTGCCATTCCACCACCCCGGCCGGAGTGCCGCGCCAGCATACCGGCGCGGACCGTGAGCTCCGTCAGCTGGTGACTTCCTCCGGCCGGTAGGCAGGAGCGGCACGGTTGACGGCGTCGCCGACCCGGTGGACGCGCAGCGCGTTCGTCGAGCCCGGGATGCCGGGGGGCGAGCCGGCGACGATGACGACACGGTCACCCTCGGCGACGCGGCCCTCGGGGATGAGCTTGAGGTCGACCTGCATCGCGAACTGGTCGGTGTGGTGCATGCGCGGCACGAGGTAGGTCTCGATGCCCCAGACCAGGGCGAGCCGTGAGCGGACCCGGGGCTCAGAGGTGAAGGCGAGCATGGGCTGGCGGGGCCGGATGCGGGCCATCCGCGTGGCCGACCCGCCCGTCTCGGTGAAGACGATGAGGAACTTCGACCCGACGACCTCGCCGATCTCGACCGCGGCCTTGGTCACCGCTCCCCCGACCGTCTTGGGGTTGGTCGGCATGCGGACGATCTTGTCGAAGCCCTTCTCCTCGGTCGACTCGATGATGCGTGCCATGGTGCGCACCGAGTCGATGGGCCACGCGCCGACCGACGTCTCGCCGGAGAGCATGAGCGCGTCGGCGCCGTCGAGCACCGCGTTGGCGGCGTCGGAGGCCTCGGCCCGCGTCGGGCGGGGGTTCTCGATCATCGACTCGAGCACCTGGGTGGCGACGATGACCGGCTTGGCCTCGCGGCGGGCGAGCTCGATGGCGCGCTTCTGCACGAGCGGCACGTCCTCGAGCGGCATCTCGACGCCGAGGTCACCGCGGGCGACCATGATGCCGTCGAAGGCTGCGACGATGCCCTCGAGGTTGTCGACCGCCTGCGGCTTCTCGATCTTGGCGATGACGGGGATGCGGTCGCCGAACTCGTCCATGATGGCGTGCACGTCGACGATGTCCTCGGCCGAGCGCACGAACGACAACGCGATCATGTCGACGCCCAGGCGCATGGCGAACCGCAGGTCCTCGCGGTCCTTCTCCGACAGGGCCGGCACGCTGACGGCGACGCCGGGCAGGTTGATCCCCTTGTTGTTGCTGACGACCCCACCGATGACGGTCTCGGTCATGACGTCGGTGTCGTTCACCTCGACCGCGCGCAGCATGACCTTGCCGTCGTCGATGAGCAGGACGTCACCCGGCGTCACGTCACCGGGCAGGCCGGCATACGTCGTCCCGACGATGCTGTCGTCGCCCTCGACGTCGCGGGTCGTGATGGTGAAGCGCTGTCCGGGGCTCAGCGTCACGGGCCCGGAGGCGAAGCGACCGGTCCGGATCTTCGGGCCCTGCAGGTCGACGAGGACGCCGACGGCGCGGCCCGAGGCGTCACCCGCGGCACGGACGTCGCGGTAGACCTGCTCGTGCACGGCGTGGTCCCCGTGCGAGAGGTTGAGGCGCGCCACGTCCATCCCGGCGTAGACGAGAGCACGCAGCTGCGAAGGCGATGAGGTCTTGGGGCCGATGGTGCAGACGATCTTGGCGCGGCGCATGCTTCAACCTTAGGGGTGCTGTGACGCGGGTCACCGAGCGGGTTCGCAGAGTGGGCAGGCCCCCGCCGGTCAGACGGTGAGCGGCCGATCGGTCGGTGCGATGGGTCGCGGCAGGGCGCTCGACCCCGTGAGCCAGGCGTCGACTCCAGCGGCCGCTGCGCGGCCCTCGGCGATGGCCCAGACGATGAGCGACTGGCCGCGGCCGGCGTCGCCGGCGACGAAGACGCCGGGGACCGAGCTCATGAAGTTCTTGTCGCGCCGGACGTTGCTGCGCTCGTCGAGATCGACGCCGAGCTGCTCGACGACCCCGCTCGGCTGCGGCCCGAGGAAGCCCATCGCGAACAGCACGAGCTGCGCGGGGATCTCGCGCTCGGTGCCCGGCTTGGCGGTGGGCCGGCCGTCGACGAGCTCGACCTCGGTCAGCCGCAGCGCCGCGACGTTGCCCTCGTCGTCCCCGACGAACTCGGTCGTGCTCACGGCATACAGCCGCTCGCCACCCTCCTCGTGGGCGCTCGCGACGCGGTAGAGCATCGGGTAGGTCGGCCACGGCTGGTTGCCGGGACGGTCCTCCCCGGGCTGCGGCAGGATCTCGAGACTGGTCACCGAGGSCGCGCCCTGGCGGTGCGACGTCCCGATGCAGTCGGCGCCGGTGTCGCCGCCGCCGATGACGACGACGTGCTTGTCGGTCGCGAGGATCTGGTCCTCGACGTGCTCGCCGAGGGCGGCGCGGTTGCCCTGCGGGAGGAAGTCCATCGCCTGGTGGATGCCGCCCAGCTGCCGTCCGGGGACGTCGAGGTCGCGCGGCACGGTCGCCCCGAGAGCGAGCACGACCGCGTCGTAGCGGTCCCGCAGCTGGCGGCCGGTGATGTCGACTCCGACGTCCATGCCGTTGCGGAAACGGGTGCCTTCGGCCGTCATCTGGTCGAGGCGGCGGTCGAGCACCGACTTCTCCATCTTGAACTCCGGGATGCCGTAGCGCAGCAGCCCACCGGCCTTGTCGGCACGCTCGAAGACGGCCACGGTGTGGCCGGCCCGGGTCAGCTGCTGGGCCGCGGCCAGGCCCGCAGGGCCCGAACCCACCACGGCGACGGTCTTGCCCGAGAGTCGCTCGGGCGGCAGCGGCGTCACGAGCCCCTCGTCGAAGGCACGCTCGATCGTCGTGACCTCGACCTGCTTGATCGTCACGGCCGGCTGGTTGATGCCGAGGACGCACGCGGTCTCGCACGGCGCAGGGCAGAGCCGGCCGGTGAACTCCGGGAAGTTGTTCGTCGCGTGCAGGCGCTCGATCGCGTCGGACCAGTCGCCGCGCCACGCGAAGTTGTTCCACTCGGGGATGAGGTTGCCGAGCGGACAGCCGGAGTGGCAGAACGGGATGCCGCAGTCCATGCAGCGACCAGCCTGGCGCTGGAGCTGTCCGAGCTCCTGCTCCTCGTAGACCTCCTTCCAGTCCCGGATGCGCACCGGGACGGGACGGCGGGTCGGGAGCTCCCGCTCGCGGGTGGTGAGAAAGCCTTGGGGGTCAGCCACGGGAAGCCTCCATGATCCGGTTCCACACTTCGGGTCCGTCGGGGTCGAGGCCCTGCTCCTGCGCCTCGGCCCGGACGTCGAGGACGCGCTGGAAGGCGCGCGGGAGCACGAGCGTGAAGCGCTCGCGCGCGGTCGACCAGTCGTCGAGCAGCGCTTGTGCGACGGGCGAC
>NZ_JBFULD010000105.1:0-11780 GCF_056400505.1 Terrabacter sp. P5_B1 | reverse complement strand
GCCGTGGCGGGGCCGCTCACGCCGCACGGCCCGGCGGCCCAGCGGCGCCGGCTCACTCGCGCGGTCGTGCCGGCCGCACTCGGCGCCGCGGCCCTCGTCGCCGCTCGGCTGCTCTGGGACTGGCACGGCTCGCTGCTCGTCCTCGTGCCGCTGCTCCTCGTCGGCGCGGTCGCGCTGGGGCAGGACCGCTACCGCGCCCTCGGCCACACCGTGACGCCGGGCCACCTCGTGTCGCGCCACGGTTCGCTCGACCGGCAGCGCATCGTGCTCGACCGCGACGGCATCATCGGCTGGAAGGTCGAGCAGTCGTTCTTCCAGCGACGGGCGGGCGTCGCCACCCTGGTCGCCACCACGGCCGCCGGCGCCCAGCACTACGACGTCCTCGACGTCCCCGTCGAGCAGGCGTATGCCGTCCTGGCGCAGGTCAGCCCGGACCTGCTCGCCGAGTTCGCCTGAGCCACGTGCCCGGCGCGCCGACGGCATACGCCCTCTTGTCAGAGGCGCATGGAGGCGCCGACCTTCTCGGTCTGCTCGTCGACTGCACCGCCCAGGCCATCCTCGACCGCGATGTCCCTCGCGTCGACGGGCTCGGTCTGGACCATCTCGCCGACCCCCTCGCCGGGCGCGGTCTCCTGGACCGTGAGCGAGAAGTCGTCACCGTGCTCGCTGACGCCCGCGACGACGGCGTGCTCGACGGCCGCGACGGCGTACTGCCGCCGGACGACCTGCGGGTCGCGCCTCAGGTCCTTCACGAGGGCAACGGCCAGCCCGACCATGATGACGAGGAAGGGCAGCGCTGCGACGATCGTGACGTTCTGCAGACCGGACAGGGCGTCCTCACCGCCGATGAGCAGCATGACCGCCGCGACGGCGCCGGTGGCACCGCCCCAGAAGATCACGGTCTTCTTCGACGGCTCGAGCGTGCCCTTCTCCGAGAGCGTGCCCATGACGATCGACGCCGCGTCGGCACCCGACACGAAGAAGATCGCGACGAGGAGCATGACGACGACGGCCGTCGCCGTCGGCCAGGGCAGGTTGCCGAGCATCGCGAAGAGCGAGCCCTCGGGCGAGGCCTGGGCGGCGATGTCCTTGCCGCCCTGCTGCTGCGCGATGCCCGCGCCGCCGAAGATGGCGAACCAGATGAGCGAGACGACCGACGGCACGAGCAGCACGCCCGAGACGAACTGGCGGATCGTGCGGCCCCGCGAGATGCGGGCGATGAACATCCCGACGAAGGGGGTCCAGCTGACCCACCACGCCCAGTAGAAGATCGTCCAGCCGGCCAGCCACTGCTTCATGCCGTCGCCACCCGCGGCGTCGGTGCGCGCCGACATCATTGCGAGGTCCTTGAAGTAGGAGCCGATCGTGGTCGGGACGAGGTTGAGGATGAAGACCGTCGGGCCGACGACGAAGACGAAGAGCGCCAGCGCGAGCGCGAGCACCATGTTGATGTTCGAGAGCCACTGGATGCCCTTCTCGATGCCGGACACGGCCGAGAGGATGAAGCAGACGGTCAGCACGACGATGATCGCGATGAGGACGGCGTTGCCGACCTTGCCGATGCCGGCGACGATCTGCAGGCCGGAGCCGATCTGCAGGGCGCCGAGGCCGAGCGACGTCGCGGAGCCGAAGAGCGTCGCGAAGATCGCGAAGATGTCGATGACGCGGCCGGCCGGACCGCTGGCGCGCTTCTCGCCGAAGAGCGGCGCGAACGCCGAGCTGATGAGCAGCGAGCGGCCCTTGCGGAAGACGCCGTAGGCGATGGCGAGCCCGACGACGGCGTAGATCGCCCACGGGTGCAGCGACCAGTGGAACATCGTGGTCGCCATGGCGGTCTGGACGGCAGCCGGGTTGCCCGCGGCGCCGGTCCCGGGCGGCGGCTTCACGAAGTGCGTGAGCGGCTCCGTGACGCCGTAGAACATCAGGCCGATGCCCATGCCGGCGGAGAACATCATCGCCACCCACGACGACGTGCGGAACTCGGGGGCCTCGCCGTCACCGCCGAGCGGGATGTTGCCGTACTTGCTCGCCGCCAGCCAGATGACGAAGACGACGAAGCCGGACGCGACGAGCGAGAAGAGCCAGCCGGTGTTGTGCACGACGAACTCGAGGCCGGAGGCGGCGCTCGTGCTGAGGCTCTCGGTGCTGAGCGCGCCCCAGAGGACGAAGGCGATGGCCACCCCGGCGGCGACACCGAAGACGACCTTGTCGACTCGGGAGCGCGGGGCATCCTCGTGGTTCACGGGTGGTGGCTCGAGCGCCGGGTGCAGCACGTCGTCGGGACTCTTGGTCAGTTCACTCATACGTCATGGACGGCACCCGACGAAGGTGCCGTCTGTCTCCTCACAGTTACGTGTCACAGATGTCTTGTGGAAACGTCCACTGTGTCGAAGGTGGGTGGACCAGCGCAAAACGAGCGTTGTGTCGGGACGGCGCGGTCGGCATACGTTCTCGTGGATGTCGTTGTATGCCAATGGCTTCGGTGCCACTTGCATCGCGGAGTGAGATCGCCCACGACGAACGCCGAAAGGCCACGAACCGGCGCGGATCGTGGCCTCTCGACGGTGCTGTCAGCGGGCGGAGCCGACCAGCTCGGGCTCGTGACCGGGGGCGCCCGGGGCAGACGCGACGCCCGGGACGCGGTCGTCCGCGACGAGGTCGTCGTCGTGGTCGAGCATGCTCGACTCGTCGAAGCGGTCCTGCCCGGCCAGGACGCGGGCTGCCTTGTCCTTGTCGATCTCGCCGACCCAGGTGCCGATGAGGACCGTGGCGATCGCGTTGCCGGCGAAGTTCGTCAGGGCGCGGGCCTCGCTCATGAGGCGGTCGATGCCGACGATGAAGCCGACGCCGGGCACGAGGTCGGGGCGGTGCGACTGCAGGCCACCGGCGAGGGTGGCGAGGCCGGCGCCGCTGACGCCTGCCGCGCCCTTGCTCGCGATGATCATGAAGACGAGCAGACCGATCTGCTGGCCGATGCTGAACGGCTTGTCCATGGCCTCGGCGATGAAGAGGCTCGCCATCGTCAGGTAGATCGCGGTGCCGTCGAGGTTGAACGAGTAGCCGGTCGGCACGGTGATGCCGACGACGGGGCGCGAGACGCCGAGGTGCTCCATCTTGGCGATGAGGCGCGGCAGGGCCGACTCCGACGACGACGTCGAGAGGATGAGGAGGAACTCGCGGCCGAGGTAGCGGAAGAGCGAGAAGACGTTCATCCCCGTGACGACCTTGAGGATGCTGCCGAGGAAGGCGAAGACGAAGATCGCGCACGTCGCGTAGAAGGCGAGCATGAGCAGACCCAGGCTCTTGAGCGAGCCGATGCCGGTGGCGCCGACGAGGGCGGCCATGGCACCGAAGGCGCCGATCGGGGCGACCCACATGACCATCGCCATGAGACGGAAGACGAGGCGCTCGAGGTGCTTGATGCCGGCGAGGATCGGCTCACCGGCGCGGCCCATGCTCTGCAGCGCGAAGCCGACGAGCAGCGCGATGAGCAGCGCCTGGAGCACCGAACCCGACGTCAGGGCGGAGACGAGCGTGTCGGGGATGAGGCCGAGGACGAAGTCGACGGCCCCCTCGGACTTCTCCGCGATCTGTGCCTGGCCGGACTTGGCGACGGCCGCGGTGAGGTTGAGGCTGGCACCGGGCTTGACGATGTTGCCGACGACGAGCCCGATGCCCAGGGCGACGGTCGACATGGCGACGAAGTAGCCGAGGGCGAGACCGCCGACCTTGCCGACCTGGGCGGCCTTGCGGACCGACCCGATGCCGAGCACGATCGTGCAGAAGATGATCGGCGTGATCATCATCTTGATGAGGTTGACGAAGCCGGTCCCGAGGGGCTTGAGGCTCTTGCCGACCTCGGGGAAGGCCCAGCCGACGAGGATGCCGGCGACCATCGCCACGATGACGGCGATGTAGAGGAAATGGGTGCGGTCGCGCTTGGGAGCCGAGCCCGGGCGGGCGTCGACGGCGCTGTCGGCAGTAGAACTCACGGTGACCTCCGTTGGCTGGGTCCAGGCGCTGGGCACGGGACCGGTGATGTGATGAGGCTGCCGCCCGCAGTGACTAGGGTCACCTTTGTGTTCATTGAGTTCTCGCGGCCGGACGTGGGCCGTTGAGCTCGGTCCCGACCTCCGTGACCCGGGTGCTCGGCGCGCCGGGTCGGTGGAGCGTCGCGGCGCAGACCTTCGCGCTGCAGGTCCTCATCGCCGTGCTCGTCGTCGGGGCGGGGCTCGTCGGCGCGTACGGCCAGGCGCAGCGCGCCGGTGACCAACAGGCGATGGCCGGCGCCCTGGCAGTCGCGGAGACGATGGCGGCGACCCCCAGCGTCATCGCGGCCGTCCAGGGTCCGAACCCGTCGGTGGCGCTCCAGCCGTACGCCGAGCGGGTGCGGGTGGAGTCCGGGACCGACTTCGTGGTCGTCATGAGCCGCGACGCGATCCGCTACACCCACCCGGACCCGAGCCAGATCGGCAAGAAGTTCATCGGGCACACCGAGCAGGCGCTCGAAGGTGGCGTCGTCGAGGAGGACTACACCGGCACGCTCGGGCCCTCGTCGCGCGTCGTCGTGCCCGTCTCCGACGCCGGCAAGGTCGTCGCGCTCGTCTCCGTCGGGATCCGCAAGTCGGCTGTCGGCGACCGGGTGCGCGCCCAACTCCCCGGCCTGCTCCTCGCCGGTCTCGTCGCCGCCCTGCTGTCGGGGCTCGGGACCGCCCTGGTGGCCCGGCGCATCCGCCGGCAGACGCACGGCCTCGGCGAGCAGCAGCTGCGGGAGATGTACGAGTACTACGACGCCGTCCTGCACGCCGTCACCGAGGGGCTCGTCATCACCGACCTCGACGGACGGCTCCGGCTCGCCAACGACGAGGCGACCCGCCTGCTGGCGCTGCCCGCCGACGCCGTCGGCCGGCCCGTCGCCGACCTCGGCCTCGGTCCCGCGCTGACGGCCGCGCTCACCGACGACGAGGCCCACGTGGACGAGCTGCAGGTGACGTCCGCCCGCGTGCTCGTGCTCAACCGCGGCCCGGCCCGCTGGCAGGGTCGGCTGCTCGGCCACGTCGCGACGCTGCGCGACCGCACCGACCTCGAGGCGCTGACCGGCGAGCTCGACTCCGCCCGTGGCCTCACCGAGGCGCTGCGCTCGCAGGCGCACGAGTCGGCGAACCGGCTGCACACGATCGTCAGCCTCATCGAGCTCGGGCACACCGACCGGGCGCTCGACTTCGCGACGGACGAGCTCCAGGTCTCGCAGCTGCTCACCGACCGCGTCGTGGGCTCGGTCGACGAGCCGGCCTTGACCGCGGTGCTGCTCGGCAAGGCCGCCGAGGCCCACGAGCGCGGCATCGCCTTCGAGATCGAGCCCGGCTCGCACTGGCCGCGGGGCGTCGCACCGACCCGCGATGTCGTGACGATCGTGGGCAACCTCATCGACAACGCCCTCGACGCCGTGACCGGCGATGCCCGAACGCCCGCGGCTCCTCCGCCCGAGCGGCACGTCCGCTTCGGCGCCCGGGTCGAGGGGGCGTATGCCGTCCTCGACGTCAGCGACGACGGACCGGGTCTGCCGCCGGGCGGGGTCGAGGACGCCTTCCGGCGCGGCTGGTCGACCAAGGAGCAGGGCAGCGCGGGCCGACGCGGCATCGGGCTCGCCCTCGTCCAGCAGACCGTCGCGCGGCTCGGCGGGACGCTCGAGGTGACCGGACCGCCGGGTGCGACGTTCACCGTCCGGCTGCCGGTGAGGGGTGGCGATGACTGAGACGTCCGGGTCCCGCGTCCTGCGCGTCCTCGTCGTCGAGGACGAGCCGATCGCGGCGGAGGCCCACACGGCATACGTCGGCCGCGTCGACGGCTTCGAGGTCGTCGCGACCGTGGGAACGTCACAGGCAGCGCTGAAGACCTTGCAGGACAAGCCGATCGACGTCGTCCTGCTCGACATGAACCTCCCGGACCGACACGGGCTCGACGTCGTACGGGCCATGCGCGCGGCCGGCCATCGGGCCGACGTCATCGCCGTGACGTCGGCCCGCGACCTCGAGGTCGTGCGCGCGGCCGTTTCGCTCGGGGTGGTGCAGTACCTGCTCAAGCCCTTCGTCTTCGCCACCCTGCGGGAGCGGCTGCTCGCCTACCGGGCCTACCGCGAGCAGGTGACGAGCGGCGCCGAGATCGGCACGCAGGCCGAGGTCGACGAGGTCTTCGCCGGGGCGCGCGCCGCGGGCGAGGCGCGGCTGCCCAAGGGCATGGGCGAGGAGCTGCTCGCCAGGATCTCGCGCCTGCTGCGCGAGTCCGACGCCGGACGCTCGGCGAGCGAGCTCGGCGAGGCGCTCGGCGTCAGCCGGGTCACGGCCCGCCGCTACGCCGAGTACCTCTGCGACAGCAGGGTGGCCGTGCGCCGGTCGCGGTATGCCGGAGCGGGTCGTCCCGAGGTCGAGTACCTCTGGGCGCGCTGACCGCTCAGACGTTCGCCGGCGTCCTGCGGCCGAGGCGCGCGAGCACGCGCTCCTGACGGTCGGCCCCGTCGGGGACGGTCAGAGCGGGCTTGCAGACGCCGTCGTCGTAGAGGTGGTCGCCGAAGCCGTCGGCCGCGCGCTCGAGCATGTCGAGCTCGCCATCGGTGAGTCGCTCGTCGAGGCCCGCGGCGACCGCGATGTCCCAGCGGTGCACGACGAGGTCGAAGCCGTGGAACGCGACGATCGACTGCCCGACCGTGGTGCGGCCGAAGACGCCGTCGTACTCCATCCCGGCGACGGCCGGGTCGGCGAGCAGCTCGCGCATCCGCTCGTCGTGGGCGTGCCAGGCGGCGCGGACGTCAGCGGCGCTGCGGTCCGGGTGGTCGACGTCGAGGGGGTAGGACGTCGTGGCGTCGACCCCCCGCTGGGCGAGGAACTCACGCTGGCTCGTGACGACGTGGGCCAGGACGTCCCGGGCGTTCCAACCCTCGCAGGGGCTCGGGTCGTCCCAGCGGTCCGCAGGGACGCGGTCGACGACGGAGGAGAAGGGGTCGGRGAGGCGGGTGTAGGAGCCGAGGACATCGGCGGTGGTTGAGGTCATGCCGTCACGGTAGGGACCCGCTCGTCGGTGGGTCTTGATACTTTCCGACACGTGACGACGTCTCCGGGGATGGGGCGCACGGCGGCCCGCGACGACATCGAGCGGGCCCACCTCGTCGACCCCACCGACCGGACGTGGACGATCGCCCGCGCCTCCGTGTCACCCGACCTCGTCGACCTGGCCCGGCGCTTCTGGATCCCGGTCTGGGACGTGTCCGAGGGGCAGGACTCGGTGCAGCGGGTGCTGCAGTACCCCGTCTGCCTCATCGTCGTCTCGGACACCTACACGCGGTTCTACGGCGTCGTGTCCGGCCTCTCGCACACCATGCTGACCGGCCGTGGCTGGGCCGTCGGGGTCATGCTGCAGCCGGCCGCTGGTCACCTGCTGACCGGCGAGCCCGTGCGGTCCATGACCGACCGCTACGTCGACCTCACGACCGTTCCCGCCATCGACGGCGCCGCCCTGACCCGAGACGTCCGGTTCGCCATGCGGCCCGACCCGATCTCCCCCGACGCGCAGGGAAAGGCGCGGGAGGTCGTGGAGGACACGCTGCGACCGCTGCTGCCCGTCGACGACGAGGGGCTGCTCGTCAACGCCATCGTCGAGGACGTCGAGACCTCACCCGAGCTGCTCCGCGTCGACGACCTCTGTGCGCGCTTCGACATCGGGGAGCGCACCTTGCAACGGCTGTTGCACAAGCGGATCGGGCTGGGACCCAAGTGGCTGATCCGCCGCCGGCGCCTCCAGGAGGCCGCGGACCGGCTGCGCGACTCCGACGCCGAGCTGGCCGGCATCGCCGTCGACCTCGGCTACGCCGACCAGGCCCACTTCACGCGCGACTTCCGCAAGGCGACCGGACTGACGCCGGGCGAGTTCGCCGCCCGCTTCCGCTGACGAGCGGCGTTGAACCGCGGACTGCCTCCGGCGAGCAGGTGCGCGCCCTCGGCAAGCGAACCGGGCGGCGGGCGGCCGGCGACTTCGAAGGTCGAGTGCTCACCTCCCGACAGACGAACGCGGTGCCCAAGCCATCGCGGGTCGGCTGGTCCCGTCGGAAAGTGAGCACTCGACTGGGTCCCGGCCTGAGGGGGTGGGCACTCGATGTGCGCGGGGCGTCGGGAAGTGGGAACTCGACGTGCTGGTGGCCGCTGGCGAACTCTCCGCTAGCTCGCGAGGACGTGGGCCTGGCCATGGGTCTGGCGGCGGAGCGCCGCAGCGCACTCGGCGACGACGGCGATCGCGAGCGCCGCGCCGGTGTCGTCGGCGGGCTCCGGGACGATCCGGCTGACGATGCCCTGATTCGCCAGGTCGAGCACGCCGACCTGCTGGAGCTCGGCCATCTCGGCGGCGTGCGACACGTCGCCGTGGACGATCGCGCTCGCGCCCTCGGGCGGCAGCGGTGACAGCCAGGCGTGCTCGGCCGCGATGACCTCACGTGCCGGCAGGAGTGCGAGCGCCCCACCGCCACAACCCTGCCCGAGCACGACGGACACCGTCGGCACCGTCATCGTGGTCAGCGTCGCGATGCACCGCGCGATCTCACCGGCGATCGCACGCTCCTCGGCGTGCGCCGACAGCTCGGCGCCGGGGGTGTCGATGACGGTGACGAGCGGCATACCGAGCTCCTCGGCGAGGCGCATCGCGCGGCGGGCCTCGCGGAGCGCACCCGGCCCCATCGGCGTCGTCGGTGACTGTCGCGCGCGGTCCTGCCCGACGAGGACGCACGGCTGACCGTCGAGGCGGGTCAGGGCCACGAGCATGGTGGAGTCGCGCTCGCCCTCGTCGGTGCCGTTGAGCCGCAGCGTGCCGGTCGCACCGTGTCGGAGCAGCTCACGCACGCCCGCCCGGTCGGGTCGACGGGTGACCTCGATCGACTCCCACGCGGACAGGTGTCGGCTCGGCTCACCCTCGCGGCGATCCAGGCGCGGCACGGTCGGTGGGTCGACGAGGACGCCGAGCGCCCGGTCGACGAGCATCGGCAGGTCCTCGGCTGCGACCACGGCGTCGAGCACGCCCTTGGCCGCGAGGTTCTCGGCCGTCTGCACGCCCGTCGGGAACGGCTCGCCGTTGAGCGCCTCGTAGACCTTGGGACCGAGGAACCCGACGAGCGCGCCCGGCTCGGCCACCGTCACGTGCCCGAGCGAGCCCCAGGACGCATACACGCCGCCGGTGGTCGGGTGACGCAGGTGCACGAGGTAGGGCAGCCGCGCGGCCCGGTGCGCCATGAGTGCCCGCGAGATCTCGACCATGTGGATGAAGGCCGGCGTCCCCTCCTGCATGCGGGTGCCGCCCGACGCCGTCGAGGCGAGGACGGGCAGGCCCTCCGCGGTGGCACGCCGGACGGCGGCCGTGATGCGCTCCGCCGCGGCCCGGCCGATCGAACCGGCGAGGAAGCGGAACTCGTTGACGACGACGGCGACCGGACGGCCGCGCACGCGTCCGCGCCCGGTGAGCACCGACTCGTCGGTGCCGGCCTTCGCCGCGGCGGTCTCGAGCTGGAGGCGATAGTCCTCGGGCTGCCCGCTGATGTCGATGGGCTCGTCCCACGACTCGAAGGACCCGGCGTCGAGCACGAGGTCGAGCAGCTCGTGGGCGGTCCACGGTCGACGCGCCATCACTCGTCCTCCAGCCAGGCACGGATGGCAGGGCCGTCCTCGTCGAGGGTGGGGGGCGCGTCGTGGTCGCGACGGGTCACCTCGGCGCCGTCGCCGTCAAAAAAACGCAGCGGCGGGCCGGGCAGCGTGAGGGGGCCGAGCGTGGGGTGCTCGACCTCGACGATGAGACCCTGGCTCGCGGTCTGGTCCCACCCATACACCTCGTCGAGCGTGCGCACCTTGCCCGCGGGCACGCCCACCTCGGCTAGACGCGCCAGCAGCGGCTCGGCGTCCCAGTCGGCGAAGGCCGCCTCGACGACCTCGATGACACGGTCGCGCGCGGCGACCCGCTCGGCGTTGGTCGCGAGCCCCTCGGCGGCCGGGTCGAGCCCGAAGGCCACGCACAGCCGCTGCCACAGCCCCTCGCTGCCGACGGCGATCTGCACCGACCCGTCGCGGCAGTGGAAGAGGCCGTAGGGGCTGATCGACGGGTGGTGGTTGCCGGCCGAGCGGCCGACCTCGCCGGCCACCGTCCAGCGCGTGCCCTGGAAGGCGTGCACGCCGACGACGGCTGCCAGCAGCGACGTGCGCACGACCGTGCCCCGCCCGGTGCGGTGGCGCTCGTTGAGGGCTGCGAGCACGCCGTACGCGCCGTACATCCCCGAGAGCAGGTCGGCGATCGGGACGCCGACCCGCTGGGGGTCGTCCGGGCCCGAGCCGGTGAGCGACATGAGGCCCGCCTCGCCCTGGGCGATCTGGTCGTAGCCGGCCCGCCCGCCCTCGGGGCCGTCGTGGCCGAAGCCGGTGATCGACAGCACGACGAGACGCGGGTTGCGCTCCAGGAGCGACTCGATGCCGAGGCCGAGCCGCTCGAGCACGCCGGTGCGGAAGTTCTCGACGAGGACGTCGGCCCGGTCGACGAGGGCGAGAAGGACGTCCTTGTCGGCGGCGTCCTTGAGGTCGAGGGTGATCGACTCCTTGTTGCGATTGGCCGACAGGAAGTACGTCGACTCGCGCCGTCCCTCCTCGCCGACGAAGGGGGGTCCCCAGCCGCGGGTGTCGTCCCCGCGGCCCGGCGCCTCGACCTTGATGACGCGGGCGCCCTGGTCGGCGAGCATCATCGTCGCGTGCGGCCCCGCGAGGGCGCGCGAGAGGTCGACGACGAGGACGTCCGAGAGGGGTCCGGCGGACGCGCCTGCGGACTGGGGGGCTGAGGTCATTCGGTCACCATCCGGGAGGTTCGTGCTTGGCTCAGTGGCCTAGCCAATAGGTCAGTGGGCCGACCTGTCAATAGGATGGTCCCATGTCAGCATCGGGGCTGCCCCGCCTCACGAGAACCCGGCTCTACGAGCAGGTCGCCGAGCAGATCAGCGCGTGGATCCAGTCCAACGGCCTCGCGCCGGGCGACCGGCTGCCCCCCGAGCGCGAGCTCGCGCAGCGCCTCGGCGTCAGCCGCGCGACCCTGAGCCAGGCCCTCGTCGCACTCGAGGTCATCGGCGTCGTCCAGGTCCGGCACGGCGACGGCACGATCCTCGCAGAGACCCCGGGACCGCGGCGCATCGTCGAGGCGATCCGCGCCCACGCTCTTCGGCTGCCCGAGATCATCGACACGCGCGACGCCCTCGAGACGAAGATCGCGGCCCTCGCCGCCACGCGCCGCACCCCCGACGACCTCGTCCGCATCGAGGAGGCCATCGCCGAGATGGCCCGGGACGTCGAGGCCGGCGGCCGCGGCGTCGAGGGCGACGAGCGCTTCCACGGCGCGGTCACGGCAGCGGCCCACTCGCTCCTGCTCGCCCGGCTCATGGACGAGATCCGCGACCTGATCCGCGAGACGCGCATCGAGTCGCTGTCGCAGCCCGGCCGGCCCAGCGACTCGCTCGTCGGTCACCGGGCCATCGCCGACGCCATCCGCTCCGGCGACCCCGACGCAGCAGCGGCCGCCATGCACGCCCACGTCGTCATGGTCAGTGACGTGGCGGTGCTGCGAGACGGGATGTGAGCTCGTTCGAGATGCTTGCCGTCCTCGGGGCGGGTCTTGCCGCTGGGATCCTCACCACCACGGTGGGCGTCGCGTCACTCGTGAGCTTCCCGATCCTGCTCGCCGTGGGCCTGCCGCCGGTCGTGGCCAATGCGTCCAAC
>NZ_JBFULD010000104.1:0-11966 GCF_056400505.1 Terrabacter sp. P5_B1 | reverse complement strand
CGGCGGCACGGTCCACGTCAACACCGTCGTGGACCCCCGGGTCATGGGCGGGGTCAAGGTCGAGATCGGTGACGAGGTCATCGACGGCACCGTCATCCGCAAGCTCGACGCGGCGCGCCGCGCCATGGGTGCCTGAGGCACCGCCCACCCACCAGCTGTGAACAACCACCGGCCCGTCACGCGGGTCGAAACCGAGGAGAAGATCTGACATGACGGAGCTTTCGATCCGTCCGGAGGAGATCCGCGACGCACTGGACTCGTTCGTCCAGTCCTACGAGCCCGGCACGGCCTCCCGCGAAGAGGTCGGCCGCGTCACCGACGCCGGTGACGGCATCGCTCACGTCGAGGGTCTTCCCTCGGCCATGACCAACGAGCTGCTCCAGTTCGAGGACGGCACGCTCGGCCTCGCCCTGAACCTCGACGTCCACGAGATCGGCGTCGTCGTCCTCGGTGACTTCGCCGGCATCGAGGAGGGCCAGACCGTCAAGCGCACGGGCGAGGTCCTCTCGGTCCCGGTCGGTGACGACTTCCTGGGTCGCGTCGTCGACCCGCTCGGCAACCCGATCGACGGTCTCGGCGAGATCAAGGCCGAGCAGCGCCGTGCCCTCGAGCTGCAGGCGCCCACGGTCGTCCAGCGCAAGTCGGTCCACGAGCCCCTGCAGACCGGCATCAAGTCCGTCGACGCGATGACGCCGATCGGGCGCGGCCAGCGCCAGCTCATCATCGGCGACCGCCAGACCGGCAAGACGACGGTCGCGATCGACACGATCATCAACCAGAAGCGCAACTGGGAGTCCGGCGACCCCGACGCCCAGGTCCGCTGCATCTACGTCGCCATCGGGCAGAAGGGCTCGACCATCGCGTCGGTCCGGAGCACCCTGGCCGAGGCCGGCGCGCTGGAGTACACCACGATCGTCGCCTCGCCGGCCTCTGACTCGGCCGGCTTCAAGTACCTCGCGCCCTACACCGGCTCGGCCATCGGCCAGCACTGGATGTACCAGGGCAAGCACGTCCTCATCGTCTTCGACGACCTGAGCAAGCAGGCCGAGGCCTACCGCGCCGTGTCACTGCTGCTGCGCCGTCCGCCGGGCCGCGAGGCCTACCCGGGCGATGTCTTCTACCTGCACTCGCGGCTCCTCGAGCGTTGCGCGAAGCTCTCGGACGACCTCGGCCACGGTTCCATGACGGGTCTGCCGATCATCGAGACCAAGGCCGGCGACGTCTCGGCGTACATCCCGACCAACGTCATCTCGATCACGGACGGCCAGATCTACCTCCAGGCCGACCTGTTCAACGCCAACGTGCGTCCGGCCATCGACGTGGGTGTGTCGGTCTCCCGAGTCGGCGGTGCCGCGCAGATCAAGGCGATGAAGTCGGTCGCCGGGCGACTCAAGCTCGACCTCGCGCAGTTCCGCGCCATGGAGGCGTTCGCCATGTTCGCCTCCGACCTCGACCCCGCGTCGCGAGCCCAGCTCGCCCGTGGTGCGCGTCTCGTCGAGCTGCTCAAGCAGCCGCAGAGCTCGCCGTACCCCGTCGAGGAGCAGGTCGTCTCGATCTGGACCGGCACCACCGGCAAGCTCGACGACATCGCCGTCGAGGACGTCCGCAACTTCGAGCAGGAGCTGCTCGAGACGCTCCGCCGCGACGGCTCGATCCTCCAGACGATCCGCGAGACCCTCAAGCTCGACGAGGACACCGAGATCGCCCTGACGAAGGTCGTCGACAACGTGAAGTCGACCTTCCGCGGCACCGGTCGCGACGGCCTCGAGGCCGGCAACGAGGAGTTCGACGAGATCGCCGACGACCAGATCACCCAGGCGAAGATCGTCAAGCAGAAATAACCCTCGGGGGGCCTCGCCCCCCGAGTCCCCCCAACTGCCCGCGTGGCTGAGCGGGCAGTTGGGAGCCGGACACACGGCATACGCCGGCAGGACACGTCACCACAGACTCACGAGACCAAGAGAGGCGGAGCACATGGGAGCGCAGATGCGGATCTACCGCCAGCGCATCAAGTCCGTCAACTCCATCAAGAAGATCACCAACGCGATGGAGCTGATCGCCGCCGCACGCGTCGTCAAGGCTCGCCAGCGGGCGACCGAGGCGATGCCGTACACGACCKCGCTGACCCGCGCCGTGTCCGCCGTGGCGACCAACACGAACGAGGACCACCCGCTGACGACGGCGAAGGAGACCGCCAAGCGGGCCGGTGTCGTCATCATCACGGCGGACCGCGGACTTGCCGGTGCCTACTCCGTCGCGGCGATCAAGGAGAGCGCGGAGCTCATCTCCAGGCTGACCGCCGAGGGCAAGGAGGTCGTGCCCTACCTCGTCGGTCGCAAGGCCGTGAGCTACTACAAGTTCCGCAAGCGCGACTTCGCCGCCGAGTGGACCGGCTTCTCCGACGCCCCGACGTTCGAGAACGCCAAGGAGATCGCCGACCGCATCACGGCCGACTTCCTCAAGGACACCGAGGAGGGCGGCAACGACGAGATCCACATCGTCTTCACCCGCTTCCGCTCGATGGTCCGCCAGGACCCCCACGTGCTGCGGCTGCTGCCTCTCGAGGTCGTCGGGGCCGACGAGGCCGGCGACGACGAGAGCCTGGACCTCAGCGTGCACCACTACGAAGAGGGCCAGATCCCGCCGGAGTACTCCTTCGAGCCGAACGCCGCCGAGGTGCTCGACCTGCTGCTGCCGAAGTACGTCCGCAACCGCATCTTCACCGCGCTGCTCAGCTCGGCGGCCTCCGAGCTCGCCGCCCGCCAGCGGGCGATGAAGTCGGCCACCGACAACGCGACCGAGCTCATCAAGAAGTACGAGCGCCTCGCGAACCAGGCTCGCCAGGCCGGCATCACCCAAGAGATCAGCGAAATCGTGGGCGGCGCGAACGCCCTCGCCGACGCCACGAAGTAACCCGCCCAGAAGGTAAGGAAGTCAACCACCATGACTGCAACCGTCAGTGACACCACGTGGACGGCCCCGCCCGCGGGCGGAGTCGGCCGCGTCTCGCGGATCATCGGCCCGGTCGTCGACGTCGAGTTCCCCGTCGAGGCCATGCCCGAGCAGTACAACCTGCTCACGACCGAGGTGACCCTCGCCGGCGAGACCAAGCGCCTCAACCTCGAGGTCGCCCAGCACATCGGCGACAACATGGTCCGCGCCATCTCGCTCCAGCCGACCGACGGCCTCGTTCGAGGCTCGGCCGTGCAGGACACCGGTGGCCCGATCACCGTCCCCGTGGGCGACGTGACGCTCGGCAAGGTGTTCAACACCACCGGCGAGTGCATGAACCTCAAGGAGGGCGAGAGGCTCGAGGTCAAGGAGCGCTGGGGCATCCACCGCAAGGCTCCGGCCTTCGACCAGCTCGAGTCCAAGACCACGATGTTCGAGACGGGCATCAAGGTCATCGACCTCATGACCCCGTACGTCCAGGGTGGCAAGATCGGCCTCTTCGGTGGTGCCGGTGTCGGCAAGACGGTGCTCATCCAGGAGATGATCGCCCGTGTCGCCCGTGACCACGGTGGTGTGTCGGTCTTTGCCGGTGTCGGTGAGCGCACCCGTGAGGGCAACGACCTCATGGTCGAGATGGAGGAGGCGGGCGTCCTCGGACAGACCGCCCTCGTCTTCGGGCAGRTGGAMGAGCCGCCGGGCACCCGTCTTCGTGTCGCCCTGTCGGCGCTGACGATGGCGGAGTACTTCCGCGACGTCCAGAAGCAGGACGTGCTCCTCTTCATCGACAACATCTTCCGCTTCACGCAGGCCGGCTCCGAGGTCTCGACGCTCCTCGGGCGTATGCCGTCCGCCGTGGGCTACCAGCCCACCCTGGCCGACGAGATGGGCACGCTCCAGGAGCGCATCACCTCGACGCGTGGTCACTCGATCACCTCGATGCAGGCGATCTACGTGCCCGCCGACGACTACACCGACCCGGCCCCGGCCACGACGTTCGCGCACCTCGACGCGACGACCGAGCTCTCCCGTGACATCGCCTCGATGGGTATCTACCCCGCCGTCGACCCGCTGTCCTCGACCTCGCGAATCCTCGACCCGCGCTACGTCGCCCAGGACCACTACAGCACCGCGGTGCGGATCCGGTCGATCCTCCAGCGCAACAAGGAGCTGCAGGACATCATCGCGATCCTCGGTATCGATGAGCTCTCCGAAGAGGACAAGATCCTCGTCAACCGCGCCCGTCGCATCCAGCGCTTCCTGTCGCAGAACACCTACGTCGCCAAGCAGTTCACCGGCATCGAGGGCTCGACCGTGCCGCTGAGCGACACGATCGAGGCGTTCACGAAGATCGCCGACGGCGAGTACGACCACGTCGCCGAGCAGGCCTTCTTCATGTGCGGTGGCCTCGACGACGTCGAGCGCCAGTGGGCGGAGATCCAGAAGAACCTCTGAGCACGCAGCCGGGATGACCGGTCTCACCCGACGAACGGGGAGGAGCCCCCGTAGCTCCTCCCCGTTCGTCGTCCACCCGAGGGCTGACCAGGCCCGACCCGGCGTGAGATCGAGCACGTCGTCTCCCTCCGGGGCATGCGGGTACTCCTAGCGGTGTTGACCCGTACGCAGGACGTCAGCGCCGACGAGCCCAGTACTCGCACCAGGACAAGGAGAATCGTGAGCACGCCCAGCAAGCAGGCCCCGCGCCACCGGGTCGTGGTCATCGGATCCGGTTTCGGCGGTCTGTTCAGCACGCAGAAGCTGAAGAACGCCAACGTCGACGTGACCCTGATCGCCCGCACGACCCACCACCTCTTCCAGCCGTTGCTCTACCAGGTGGCGACCGGCATCCTCTCCGAGGGGGAGATCGCCCCCTCGACGCGCGAGGTGCTGCACCGCCAGCACAACGCCAAGGTGCTGCTCGGCGACGTGACGGAGATCGACCTCGCGGCGCGCACCGTGACGCACTCCACCGTCGGGCGCGAGACCGTCACGCCCTACGACTCGCTCATCGTCGCCGCCGGCGCCGGCCAGTCCTGGTTCGGCAACGACCAGTTCGCGCGGCACGCCCCGGGCATGAAGTCGATCGACGACGCCCTCGAGCTGCGGGGCCGTATCTTCGGCTCGTTCGAGCTGGCCGAGCTCGCGTCGACCCAGGCCGAGGTCGACCGGCTCATGACGTTCGTCGTCGTCGGCGCGGGTCCGACCGGCGTCGAGATGGCCGGCCAGATCTCCGAGCTGGCCCGGCGCACCCTCAGACGCGACTTCCGGCGCATCGACCCGACCAAGGCGCGCATCATCCTGCTCGATGCCGCCCCGGCGGTGCTCGGCTCGTTCGGGGAGAAGCTCGGCGACCGCGCCGTCAAGCGCCTGACCGACATGGGGGTCGAGGTGCGCCTCGGCGCCAAGGTCGTCGACGTCGACTCGACCGGCATCGAGGTGGAGCTGCGTGACGGTGGGCGCGAGCGCATCGAGTCCGTCTGCAAGGTGTGGGCCGCGGGCGTCAGCGCCTCGCCGCTCGGGCGCCAGCTCGCCGACCAGACGGGCGCCGCGCTCGACCGGGCCGGTCGCATCGAGGTCCAGGACGACCTCACCCTCCCCGGCCACCCCGAGGTCCATGTCGTCGGCGACATGATGGCCCTGAAGGGGCTGCCCGGTGTCGCGCAGGTCGCCATCCAGGGCGGGCGCTACGCCGCGGAGCAGATCGTGCGCGGTCTCGAGGGGCGGGAGCCGCAGGGGCCGTTCGAGTACTTCGACAAGGGGTCCATGGCGACGATCTCGCGGTTCTCCGCCGTGGCGTCGGTGGGCAAGGCGCAGTTCAGCGGGTTCTTCGCCTGGATCCTCTGGCTGGCCGTCCACCTCGTCTACATCATCGGCTTCAAGCACCGCATCACGACGCTGTTGCACTGGGTCGTCACCTTCATCGGCCGGGGCCGATCGGAGCGGGTGGTCACCGAGCAGCAGGTGTTCGCCAGACAGGCGATCTCGGACCTCGGTTCGGAGTTCAGCCCCGAGCTCCCGCGCCTCGCGAAGGACCGGCAGCGGGAGCAGCCGAGTGCCGACGACCCGGCGCCGGGTGCGTCCAGGATCGACTGAGCGCAACGGCGCGCGACGTCCGCCTCCTCCCGGGAGGCGGCTTGCGGCACACACCTGCCTCGCGTCAGGAGCACCGGCGCGGAGGCACTAAACTGCACTACACACCCCATGATCCGGAGGAAACGTGAGTTCGCTCAAGGTTGAGATGGTTGCCGCCGACCGGAAGGTCTGGGAGGGCGAGGCCAAGTTCGTACGCGCTCGGTCCATCTCGGGTGAGCTGGGCATCCTGCCCGGCCACGCGCCACTGCTCGGCGTCCTGGTCGAGGGTGAGGTGGCCATCGAGTCGCTCGAGGGCGAGCGCCGCACCGTGACCGTCGACGGTGGGTTCCTCTCGGTCGACTCGGACGTGGTGACCATCGTTGCCGAGCACGTCGACGCCTCGTCACTGCAGACGAACTGAGGTTCGCGTGCCGTCCGCTCTCGTCTCCACCGAGGTCGTGGTCGGCACGCTCGTAGTGGTCGCGGTGGGCGTCCTCGCAACGACCTTCCTGCGTCGTCGCTACATCGCCAAGGGCCTGCCCCTCACCTTGTGCGGCATGCGCCGGTCGCAGTCCGACCGGTGGCGCCTGGGACTCATCCGGTTCGGCGACAACGCCCTCGAGTGGTACTCCCTCGGGGGCGTCTCCGTGCGTCCGAAGTACCGCTGGCTGCGCCAGCGCCTCCTGCTCGACGTCCCGGAGCCGCTCCGCGGCAGCGACTCGATCCCGCTGCTGCCGGGAGCGAGCCGGGTGCCGTGCAGCGACGGCGACAGCGACTTCGAGCTGGCACTGCAGGGCCCTGCCTACACCGCGCTGCGGTCGTGGCAGGAGGCCTCGCCGCCCGGTTACAACGTCAACGTGGCTTGACGCCTCCCGGGGCGCCTGACGTCTCCAGATCGGGCGCGAGATCGCGCAGGTGGTGCGGTTAGGCGACAGCGCCTGCGCGATCAGCCGCACGATCAGGAGCCGGTCCTGGCTCGAGCAGGCCGGGGCAGCAGGAGCCGCCCGTTCTGCCACGGGTCCCGCGGTGTGGCGACCACGTCCGCGCGCCCGCCCGCCGACCTCGCGCGCAGGTATGCCGTCTCGACCCGCTCCAGCACCCAGCGGGGTCGTGCGCGGATCGAGTGTGGAGTCACCCCGACGACGAGGACGCGTGCGGCCTGTAGGTCGGTGTCGTACTCGACCGTCGACTCCCACTCGCGCTCGCCCGCGTGCCACCTCCGGCTGTGCACCATGATCGCCATCGCCACGTCGTCGACCCAGACGTCCGGGGTGGTGAGTCGGTGCCCCTCGCCGTCGCGCAGCTCGGGGTTGGCCAGGAGCTGGGGCAGGACCGTCGACGAGGACAGCAGCCGCAGCAGCTCGGCCTCCGGCAGCGACCAGGCTCCTGATGCCGCGACCGACAGTCCCGCATGGAGGCGGTGCGAGCCGACCTGGCCGCGGGCGAGGACCCAGTGCAGCAGGTCGCTCATCCGGGCTGTTCGCGAGCGTGCCGCGGAGACGAGGACGGCTCGGGCCACCTCGTCGGACGGGGCTGCTGCGGCGGCGTCGACCGCGGCGCGCGCCGGGCAGGAGACCCGCAGCGGTCCGCGCCGGTGCAACGGCTCGTCCAGGAGAGTGGTGTTCGCACGACGACCCAGGCGTGGGTGCGCGACCGAAGCGGTGCCGGGACGAGCACGTGGATCGGGTTGGTGACCGTGAGGTCACCGATGCCGTGCAGCGCAGCCGCAGTGGGACCAGCCAGCCAGCTCCGTGGTCCTGCGAAGAGCTGGGCAGCCATGAGCCGTTGCTGCTCGTTCGGCACGGCGTTGGAGAGCAGGACGACGCCGCGCAGGACGAGCCGCCACTCACGGCCAAGGCGGGTGCGCAGCTGTGCCGGCGTGATGCCCCCGTCGAGGAGCTGACGCCGCGTCAGGACACCGTGCTGGTGTTGCGCCACGTCGTGCAGTGCCGGGGAGAGGGTGCGGTCCATCGGGCCAGAGTGCGCAGCGCCCGCGGCCACGGCCAGCGGCGACGCCACCGCTGTGGACCGCCCACGCCTCTGCGCGGGGGATGTGGATGCGCGAGTCCTGGCGTCTGGTCCTGCGCGTGATCGCGCCGGTGCTGCGCTCCGGCGACACGAGCTGCGTGACCTCGCGCCCGACCAGTCCCGCGAGCATGCCGTATGCGGTATGCCGTATGCCGCGTTCGTGCGGTCAGGCTCGCCCGGCGCGCTCCGGCTTCTCGACGCGTCCGCCGCCCGGCTRCCACAGCACGTCGCCGCCGATGCCCTTGTTCGCGATGCGGGCCAGGATGAACAGCAGGTCGGACAGGCGGTTGAGGTACTTCGCCGTCAGCACGTTGACGCCGCCCACCCCGCGGGCATCGGTGCCCTCGGCGGCCGGGTCGGTGCCGTGCTGGTCGATGGCCGCCCACGCCGAGCGCTCAGCACGACGCACGATGGTCGTCGCGAGGTGCAGGTGGGCGGATCCCGGGGTGCCGCCGGGCAGGATGAAGGAGCGGAGCTTCTCGACCTGCTCGAGGTAGTGGTCGCAGTCCTTCTCGAGGTCATCGATCCACGGCTGCTCGACGCGGAGCGGGGGGTAGTCGTAGCTGGGACGCAGCGGGGTCGACAGGTCGGCCCCGACGTCGAAGAGCTCGTTCTGCACACGCTGCAGGGTGGCCTTCACCTCCTCCGGCAGGTCGCCGCAGGCCACCGCGATGCCGATGGCGGCGTTGGCCTCGTTGGAGTCGGCGTAGGCGTGCAGCCGGGCGTCGTTCTTGCTGACCCGTGAGAAGTCGCCGAGGCTCGTCGTTCCGTCGTCGCCGGTGCGCGTGTAGATCCGCGTCAGGTTGACCATGGGCCCACTCTCTCACCCTCCCCGCGGCGTCCAACGGCCCCCCGGGACCCCGCTAGGGTTCGGTGGGTGAGAGAGCGATTCCGCGTCGTCGGTGGCGCACACCTCGTGGGCGAGGTGGCCGTGGTGGGCGCCAAGAACAGTGCCCTCAAGCTGATGGCCGTGGCCCTGCTGGCCGTCGGTCGGACCACCTTGACCAACGTCCCGGCCATCGCCGACGTGACGATCATGGCGGAGCTCCTCAGACGCCTCGGCGTGGATGTCGACTACGACGCTGCGGCCGGCGTCGTGGTGCTCGACGTGCCCGAACGCGTCGGTCACCGCGCGGACTACGAGCTCGTGCGTGCCCTGCGCGCCTCCATCTCGGTGCTCGGGCCGCTCCTGGCGCGGGTGGGGGAGGCCGATGTCGCCGTTCCCGGTGGGGACGCCATCGGCTCCCGCGGGCTCGACCTGCACGCGGYGGGCCTCGAGGCCCTGGGCGCCGAGGTGCACGTGACCCATGGCTACCTCGTCGCCACCGCCCCCCAGGGGCTGCGGGGCGCGGACATCCGCCTCGACTTCCCGAGCGTGGGTGCGACCGAGAACATCCTCACCGCGGCCGTGCTCGCGCGCGGCACGACGAGGATCGACAACGTCGCCAAGGAGCCCGAGATCGTCGACATCGCCGAGATGCTCGGCTCGATGGGGGCGTGCATCGAGGGCGCCGGCACGTCCCGCATCGTCGTCCACGGTGTCGAGGCGCTCGCTCCGACCGAGCACGCCGTCGTCTCCGACCGCATCGCGGCCGGCACCTGGGCCTTCGCGGCCGCGACGACCCGCGGCGACATCGAGGTGGTGGGCGGGGTGGCCGAGCATCTGCGTGCTCCGCTGGGGGCGCTCGAGGGTGCCGGCTGCCACGTCGAGGTCACCGAGCGCGGGTTCCGGATCTCGGCACTCGAGCGCCGGCCGCGGGCCTTCGACGTGGCGACCCTGCCCTACCCGGGATTCCCGACCGACCTGCAGCCCTTCGCCCTGTCCTACAACGCCGTCGCCGACGGGTCGGCCATGATCACGGAGAACCTGTTCGAGGCGCGTTTCCGCACCGTGCAGGAGCTCGCGCGACTCGGGGCCGACACCCAGGTCGACGGCCACCACGTCATGACGCACGGTGTCCCGATCCTGTCCGGTGCTCCGGTCGAGAGCAGCGACATCCGCTCCGGGGCGGCGCTCGTGATCGCAGGCCTCGTGGCCGAGGGGGACACCCTCGTCAGCGGCGTCCACCACATCGACCGCGGCTACCCGCGCTTCGAGGAGGCGCTGCGCACCCTCGGCGCCGAGGTCGTGCGCGAGCCCGACGACGAGTTCCGCCTCCACTAGGGACCTCGACCGTCCCGGCAGTCAGCGAGCGTTTCGTCCGCTTTGTCGGAAGTGCTGGGACCCCCTGCGCGCCGACATCACGATGTTCGTTTCCCGGACGTATTTTCTTTGCCAGTTCTTGACTCCGAAGAGCAACGTTTTGCCCGGCTGAGGCGTCATCATTGGTGACGGCACAGCGTTGAGAGGGGTCCAGATGACGCTGAACACCCACCGTAGGGGTCCGGTCCGAGTGCTCGACGCGCCTGACGGCCACGATGTCATCATCGAGGGGCGGCTCGACGTCCACACGGTGCCAGACATCCGCGACGCGATCCATGCCGTGATCAACCAGGGTCCGGGCGAGCTGCGTCTGCATCTCGGCGGCGCCGAGATCGGCGACGCGACCGGGCTCGGGGTGATCGTCCATCTCCACCGGCGGGCCACCCGTGCCGAGCGACGGCTGCTGCTCGTCGACGCGAGCGACCGCACGACGCGCCTGCTGCGCGGGTGCCGTCTCGAGCGCATCCTCGCCCCGCGCCACCCGGCCACGGACGAGACTGTGGCGCCTCTCACCGCCTGAGCGCCTGCCCACGACGCGGCCCCGCCACTACCGTCGAGCCATGTCGTCGACGGAGAGCACACCGCACCCGCCTGCCCGGGTGACGCCCGACCGTCCGTGGGTCATGCGCACCTATGCCGGCCACTCGAGTGCCGCTGCGAGCAACGCGCTGTACCGCCGCAACCTCGCCAAGGGCCAGACGGGCCTGTCCGTGGCCTTCGACCTGCCGACCCAGACGGGCTACGACCCCGACCACGTGCTGGCGCGGGGCGAGGTGGGCAAGGTCGGCGTGCCGATCAGCCACATCGGCGACATGGCAGCGCTCTTCGCCGACATCCCGCTGCGCGAGATGAACACGTCGATGACGATCAACGCGACGGCGATGTGGCTCCTGGCGCTCTACCAGGTCGCCGCCGAGCGCCAGGCCGAGGCCGCCGGGGAGGACCCCGCGGAGTCGGTGCACGCCCTGGCCGGGACGACGCAGAACGACATCATCAAGGAGTACCTCTCGCGCGGGACCTACGCCTTCCCGCCCGGTCCCTCGCTGCGGCTCATCACCGACATGGTCGCCTACACGGTGCGCGAGATCCCGAAGTGGAACCCGATCAACATCTGCAGCTACCACCTGCAGGAGGCCGGGGCCACGCCGGTGCAGGAGATCGCCTACGCCATGTCGACGGCGGTCGCGGTCCTCGACGCCGTGCGCGACTCGGGGCAGGTGCCACCGGAGGACTTCCCGGACGTGGTGGCCCGGATCTCCTTCTTCGTCAACGCCGGCGTGCGCTTCGTCGAGGAGATGTGCAAGATGCGCGCCTTCGTCGAGCTGTGGGACGAGCTGACCCGTGAGCGCTACGGCGTCACCGAGGCCAAGGCGCGGCGCTTCCGCTACGGCGTCCAGGTCAACAGCCTGGGTCTGACCGAGGCCCAGCCCGAGAACAACGTCCAGCGCATCGTCCTCGAGATGCTCGGGGTGACGCTCTCGAAGGACGCGCGGGCGCGGGCCATCCAGCTGCCTGCGTGGAACGAGGCGCTCGGCCTGCCGCGGCCGTGGGACCAGCAGTGGAGCCTGCGGATGCAGCAGGTGCTGGCCTACGAGTCCGACCTGCTCGAGTACGACGACCTCTTCTCGGGGTCGGTCGTCGTCGAGGCCAAGGTCGCCGAGCTCGTCGCGGGCGCCCAGGCCGAGATGGCGTGCGTCGAGGAGATGGGCGGCGC
>NZ_JBFULD010000103.1:0-12015 GCF_056400505.1 Terrabacter sp. P5_B1 | reverse complement strand
GCGTATGCCGTGTCGCGCGGTCCCGGCCTGCCGTCCCTCCCGAAGCTCGTCGGTCTGGGTGAGCCGGCCCCGCCGGAGCTCCACCTCGACCCGCAACCGGTGGACTTCCGCGACCTGCAGGCGCGGCGGCGCATCGGGTCCGCCACCCACGCCTACGAGGTGACCGCACGACCCTCGACCTTCTACGTCACGGAGCCGTTCGGTGCGCGGCTCGATCGATGGCTCGCGTTGCACCGCAGCCACATGGGCCAGGCGCCCGATGAGATCCGGTCGTACGGAGCCTGGGTTGCGGGGGTGGCGACGTCGTGGCACGGCTCGGGCGAGGCCATGGACATCGCGCGGTTGCGGGCGGGCGGGAAGGATGTGACGTCGCTGCGCCAGGACCTGTGGCGCGATGCCCCTGCCGGCGAGCTGCGCCGTCGCCTGGCCCTCTACTGGCGCACTGCGGCAGGGTTGCACCACGAGTTCGCCGACGTCCTGACCTATCTCTTCGACGATGCGCACGGCAACCACATCCACGTCGACCTCGGCCGCTTCGGGCCGGAGCAGCCGCGCCTCATCCGCCGGTCGCACGCCCAGGTGCAAGCGGTCCAGGCCATGTGCCGCCACGTCTGGGGCCGCACCGACGTGGAGGTCACCGGCCACTTCGACGATGCGACCCGAGACGCCACCACACGCATACTCGAGCAGGCCGGTGGACCGGGCGAGCTCGCCGACACGCGTGAGGCGTGGCAGGCCTTCATGGTCGCCACGATGGAGCACGCCTAGCACCGGAGCCGAGCGTTCAACGGCGCGCGGAGGCAACCACGCCGACCTTAGGATCGGCGCCATGGCCAAGACCGTGCTCACGCCCCAGTCCGAGGACTTCCCCCGCTGGTACCAGGACGTCGTCGCCAAGGCCGAGCTCGCGGACAACGGGCCGGTGCGCGGCACGATGGTCATCCGTCCCTATGGCTACTCGATCTGGGAGCGGATGCAGGCTGACATGGATCGGCGCATCAAGGAGGCCGGTGCGCGCAACGCGTACTTCCCGCTCTTCATCCCGGAGTCCTACCTGACCCGCGAGGCCGAGCACGTCGAGGGCTTCAGCCCCGAGCTCGCCGTCGTCACGCACGCCGGGGGGAAGGAGCTCGAGGAGAAGGTGGTGGTGCGGCCGACGTCGGAGACCGTCATCGGTGAGTACCTGGCCAAGTGGACGCAGAGCTACCGTGACCTGCCGCTCCTGCTCAACCAGTGGGCCAACGTCGTGCGGTGGGAGCTGCGCCCGCGAATCTTCCTGCGCACCAGCGAGTTCCTCTGGCAGGAAGGGCACACGGCGCACGCCACCGAGGAGGACGCCCGCCTCTACGCGAAGCGGATCCACGAGGACGTCTACGCGGCGTTCATGCGCGAGATGCTTGCGCTGCCAGTGGTGCTCGGCCGCAAGACCGCTCGTGAGCGCTTCGCCGGAGCGACGAACACCCTTGCGCTTGAAGCGATGATGCGCGACGGCAAGGCTCTCCAGATGGGCACGAGCCACGAGCTCGGCCAGAACTTCGCGACGGCCTTCGACATCCGCTACCTCTCCGAGGAGGGTCGGCAGGAGACCTGTTGGACGACGTCGTGGGGCACGTCCACCCGCATGCTCGGCGGGCTCATCATGGGCCACGGCGATGACCAGGGCCTTCGGGTGCCGCCTCGCCTCGCACCGGTTCAGGTCCTCGTCATGGTCGTCAAGGACGGCGAGGGCGTCGTGGAGGCGGCACGTCAGGTCGTCACCGACCTCGTCGCCCAGGGGGTGCGCGCCGAGCTCGACGCGCGCATCGACACGCCCTTCGGTCGTCGGGCCGTCGACGCCGAGCTCAAGGGCATCCCCGTCCGCGTCGAGATCGGGCCGCGCGACCTCGCCGACGGCTCGGTCACCGTGGCGCGCCGGATCGCCGGCGGCAAGTCGTCGGTGCCGCTCCGAGCCGTCGTCGACCTGGTGACCGGCGCGCTCGAGGAGGACCACGACGCGTTGTATGCCGCCGCGCTGGCCCACCGGGACGCCAACACCGCCGCCGTCGTCACCGAGGGGGAGGCTGCCGAGGCGGCCCAGACCGGGTGGGCGACGATCCCGTGGTCCACGCTCGGTCCGGAGGGGGAGGCGCGGCTCGCCGAGTCGGCGGTCACTGTGCGGTGCCTGACGATGCCCGACGGCTCGGTGCCCGCCTCGGAGTCCGACGACGGAGTGCTCGCCGTCGTCGGCCGCGCCTACTGAGCTGGCGATCGAAAGGGCAATCCGTCCTGCGCGGGGCGGACGGATTGCTCTTTCGATGGGTGGGAGGAGGGGACGTGGGTTTGTCGACACCGGCCGCCGGGAAGAGACGTGGGTCGGGCATGGTTGTGGTGTGCGTGAGGACGGTGAGCGCGACGTGACGGACGAGGCGAAACCCGCTGGACGGCATACGCCCTCAGCGGTGGCGGCGCAGCCGGAGATCCTCACGCCGCTGCTGCGCGACCGCGAGAGCGTCATGGTCTACGACCGGTCGCACGTGCTCGGACCCGAAGCGCTGCGCGCCATCCTCGAGGCGGCGCGCTGGTCGCCCTCGGCCGGCAACTCGCAGCCGTGGAGCTTCATCGTCGGGCTGCGCGGTGACGACACGCACGCAGGAATGGTCGACGTGCTCTCGTCGGCCAACCAGGCGTGGGCGCCGTCGGCATCCGCGATCATCCTCACGCTGCACCAGGTCGCGACCGACGAGGACCACGAGATCTCCTACAGCGACTACGCGATGTTCGACCTCGGACAGGCTGTCGCCCACATCACGGTGCAGGCACGCTCGATGGGACTGCAGGTGCGCCAGTTCGGCGGCTTCGACCACCGGGCCGCGACCGAGCGGTTCGCCGTTCCGCCGCACTGGGTCGTCACGACCGGGATCGTGCTAGGGCTCCCCGCCCGTCCCGATGACGACGCGGAGATGCCGGCGTGGGTGCGCACCCGGGCCCGGCTGCCGCGCTCGCGCCTGCCGCTCGAGGCGTTCGTCCACTCGGGGAAGTTCGGCCACCCGGCGGACTTCCTCACCGACAGAGTCCCCGTCGACGGACAGGGATGGAGGCCACCCCACGAACGGGTGGCCTCCACCTGACCTGTGAGCTCTTCCAGCGTGACCCGGCATGACACGGGACGCCGGGCCTCACCAGCGTGACGTCGCCGCCGCCATGAGGTCACCGAAGAGCAGCCCCTCGTCCACCGAATACCCCCGACGAGTGAACCACTCACACATGTTGCGGGTGTCGCGTTCGAGGAACTCAGGCCCATGCGGATTGCCGATGACGTCGACGATCTGTGGCCAGTCGATGAGCACGAGCCGCGCCTGCTCACCCTCACCCTCGAGGAGCACGTTGTACGGCGAGAGGTCACCGTGCGCCCAGCCGAGCTCGGCGAGCCGGAGCATCGCCTCGCGCAGCTGCTCGAAGAGCAACGGCAGCAGGCCGACGTCGGGTCGCACCTGGGCGAGGCGGGGTGCAGCCTGTCCGTCCGGGGTGCCGATGAACTCCATCAGCATCTCGTCCTCGGACATCTGCACCGGATAGGGCACGGGCAGACCCTCGTCCCAGAGGCGCACGAGCGTCTCGAACTCCGCGAACGCCCAGAGGCCACTGATCAGCTCCTTGCCGAACGAGGTGCGGGTGCGCATGGCCCGCATCTCGCGCGACTTCCGCACGCGCCGCCCCTCGAGGTAGCCGGCGTCGCGGTGGAACATGCGGTGCTTGCTCGACCGGTAGCGCTTGCCGGCCATGAGCACGTCCCGGGCGGGCGAGCCCGGCACCCACCGGCGCACCAGGTGGACGTCGGCCTCCTTGCCGGTCTTGAGCACCCCCAGATCGGCCTCGACCGCGCCGAGGTCGGTGATGACCCAGCCGGGCCGCGGCTTCGGGCCGTGAGTGGCGCCGTCCCAGCTCGACCACCGCTCGCCCTCGGGCGGGCCGTCGGGGTCCGTGTCGACCGCGTACTGCTCGTCCTCGAGGCCGAGGACCGTCCGGCTGCTCAGCCGGGAGTCGCGCACCCCGAGGTCGTCATCGTGAAATGCATTGAAAGACAAGAGAACTCCAAGGAAGAAGTGATGTGGGCTGGCATGCCCGGGGCCGTCATCGACATGTCACCCTCCTCGGGTCCGGTGCGGTGCCCTGTGGCTCCGCGGTCGTCCCCGACGATCCCGGACGGCCGCCGGGCAGCGCAACCGAATATCCGCGGTCCCCGCCGCGTCACTTTCGGGGGCAATCCGTATCACTGCCCCCGCCCGCGGCTCTACCGTGGCAGGGAGACGAACCGTCGCGGGTCTGTCGGAGGGGAGTCGGGTATGCCGTCCGCGTCCTTTGGTGGGGGAGCGGTGCGCGTGCGCACACCGGCCGGCTACGACGCGACCAGGGCCGGCGATGTGAGTGACCGGGACCTCGGTGACGGAACCGGCCAGACCGCAGCCAAGGCAGCACTGCTGACGGCACTGGCCGAGCAGGACTTCGACGTCGTCGACCGCATCGACCTCACGCCTCCTCGAAGCAGGGATCTCGCGTCACCCGCCCCCGGGAACCGTCGTGGCACCGTGAGCCTCGATGTCGACGTGGCGCCGGGCGACGACGCCGTCATCCTGCTCGAGCGCGGGGGCCTCTACTCGTGGCACCTGCCCCTGAGGCCGACGGGCGGCACGCGGTCGATCGACTCCCGCACGCTCACCTTCGAGATCGACGTGCAGCCGCGGAGGCCGACGACCTCGGCTGCACGCGCGACCCGCCGGGCTCGCGCACTGGGTGCCGACCAGCCCCACGACCGTGGGCTGCTCGGCGACCTCGTGCACGGCGCCGTCCAGGCCATCGTGCTGCGCTTCGCCGTGCCGCTCGTCGCCGGAGGCCTCGTGCGCAAGCTCGAGGAGCCCGTCCGCCCCGGTCTGGTGCACGTGGCCGGCCCGGGAGCTGCGTCATGGCATCCGCTCGGCGCAGGTGACACCTTCGGCCTCCCCACCGACCGCCCCGTGCGAGTGCTGCTCCTCGTCCACGGCACCTTCTCGTCGACGGTCGGGGCGTTCGCCGTCATGGGACTCGTGCCCGGCGCGGAGGGCTTCCTCCCGAGCGTGCTCTCCGCCTACGACGCCGTCGTCGGCTATGACCACCGGACGCTGAGTGTCGACCCCAGGCAGAATGCGGTCGACCTCCTCGCCGAGCTGCGGCGCCAGCACCCCGGCACCGATCTGACGATCGACGTCATCACGCACAGCCGCGGCGGTCTGGTGACCCGATCTCTCGTGGAAGCCGTTCTGCCTCAGTCGAACTGGCCCGCCACGGTTGACAACATCGTCTTCGTGGCGGCCACCAACGGCGGCACCCACCTCGCCGATCCTGCCCGCTGGCACGATCTCGTGGATCTCTACACCAACCTCGCCACGGTGGGTGCTGCCGGGCTCGCCCTCCTGCCCGGCGGGGCGCCGGTCGCGGCGGTCGTCGGTGGTGTCGTGAGCGGCATCGGCGCGCTCGTGAAGTACCTCGTGTCGTATGTCGCGAACGGCGACGACGTGCCCGGGCTCGCGGCGATGATCCCCGGCGGCCCGTTCGTCACCGACCTCAACGGCGACCAGCCCGGGCAGCCGGCTCCCGGCACGCACTGGCACGTCGTCTCGTCCGACTTCCACGTCAGCCTGCTCGACGGGAGCCACCGGCCACCGGAGTTCCCCAAGGAGCTGGCGGTCCGGCTCGGCGAGGGGTTCGTCGACGGGCTGTTCGAAGGCGACAACGACCTCGTCGTCGACACGGCGTCGATGTCGGCCATCGGGCCACCCTCGGGCGGCTACGTCGAGGACGCGCTGGCCCTCGGCACGAACGACGCGGTCTACCACACCAACTACTTCGGCCAGCTGGGCGTCATCGAGGCCATCGGGAGGTGGCTGCCGCTCGTCAGGGGCGCGGGCGGTGGCCCCGAGACCGCCGTCGGGGCCCCGGCCGCAGCACCACCCACCAGCCCAGCGTTACCGAGAGAGGACTTGCCATGACCAGCAGAGCCCTGTGCGTGGGGATCAACGAGTTCAAGACGCTGCCCCAGAGCAGCTGGTTGAGCGGGTGCGTCAACGATGCCGAGGACATCGCGGCGACGTTGACGAAGAACGGCTTCCAGGCGGGCAACGTCACGGTGCTCCGCGACGCCGAGGCCACGAAGGAGGCGATCATGAACGCCCTCATTGGGATGATCCGCCAGTCCAAGCCCGGTGACGAGGTGCTCTTCAGCTACTCCTCGCACGGCACCCAGGTGCCCGACCTGCCGGGCACCGAGGCGCCCGGCGACAAGGAGCCGGACGGTCTGGACGAGGCCTTCGCGTGCCACGAGATCGCGGTGGGGACGGACGGCTGGGACCGCGACACGGTCATCGTCGACGACGAGCTCCGTGAGCTGTTCTCCTCGGCAGCCGAGGGGGTGCTCGTCGAGGTGCTGCTCGACACGTGCCACAGCGGGTCGGGCACCCGCGACCTCGACGACATCCAGCGCGACCTCCTGCGAGGGAGGCGCCCCCGCTACCTGCCGCCCCCCACCGCGAAGGCCCTGGCGCAGGCGCGCACGATCCGGGCCAACCACCCGGAAGCGGTGGAACGCAAGGCGTTGCTGTCGCTCGTGAAGTCGCGTGGGCCCAAGGCGAAGCCAGTCCTCTTCGCCGCCTGTCGTGCCGACCAGACGGCGTCCGACGCGCAGTTCGGGGGGCGACCCAACGGCGCCTTCACCCACCTCTTCCTCAAGGCCCTGTCGGAGAACCCGACCGGAACCCGGACCGACCTGCACAAGGCTGTGACGAACGGGCTCAAGGCGGAGGACTTCGAGCAGCGCTCGACCCTCGAGGGCCCGGTCAAGGCGAAGCAGGCCGCCTTCGGCCAGCTCTGGTGAGACCCATCCCGTGGTGAGCCACACCACAGGTGTCCACCCTCACACGCGGGGGCACTGACCGCCGGAGCTGCCCGGCGGCATACTCGGCGGAGGCGACCCGGCCGACAGCGTCGACCGGGCGCACCCGTTGAACCCGAGCCCGACGCAAGGTGGCGATCCAGGCATGTCCCGACTTCAGCAGACCGACGGCCTCACCGAGGAGCAGACCGAGCTGGTCAAGCTCGTCCGCGAGTTCGTCGACGAGCAGATCATCCCCGTCGCCACCCAGCTCGAGYACGAGGACGAGTACCCGCAGGCCATCGTCGACGGCATGAAGGAGATGGGCATCTTCGGGCTGATGATCCCCGAGGAGTACGGCGGCCTCGGTGAGTCGCTGCTGACCTACGCCCTCTGCGTCGAGGAGATCGCCCGCGGCTGGATGAGTGTCAGCGGCATCATCAACACCCACTTCATCGTCGCCTACCTGGTGCTCCAGCACGGCACCGAGCAGCAGAAGCAGCACTACCTGCCGAAGATGGCGACCGGCGAGATCCGCGGCGCGTTCTCGATGAGTGAGCCCGGCTGCGGCTCGGACGTGTCCGCGATCAAGACGAAGGCCGTCCGGGGCGACGACGGCGAGTGGTCGATCACCGGTCAGAAGATGTGGCTGACGAACGGTGGCTCGGCCAACCTCGTCGCGGTCCTCGTAAAGACCGACACCGGCGCCGACTCCGTGTACCGCAACATGACGACGTTCCTCGTCGACAAGGAGTCGGGCTTCGGCGAGACCGCGCAAGGCATCACCGTCCCGGGCAAGATCGACAAGATGGGTTACAAGGGTGTCGACACCACCGAGCTCATCCTCGACGGCCACCGCACGACCGACGCCCAGATCCTCGGCGGCGAGCCGGGCAAGGGCTTCTACCAGATGATGGACGGCGTCGAGGTCGGCCGGGTCAACGTCGCCGCCCGCGGATGCGGTGTCGCGAGAAGGGCGTTCGAGCTCGGCGTCTCCTACGCGCAGCAGCGCGAGACCTTCGGCAAGAAGATCGTCGACCACCAGGCCGTGCTCTTCCGCCTCGCCGACATGGCGGTCAAGGTCGAGGCCGCCCACGAGATGATGGTCAAGGCCGCTCGCAAGAAGGACTCCGGGGAGCGCAACGACCTCGAGGCGGGCATGGCGAAGTACCTTGCGTCCGAGTACTGCTCGCAGGTCGTCGAGGACAGCTTCCGGATCCACGGCGGCTACGGCTACTCCAAGGAGTACGAGATCGAGCGCCTGTACCGCGAGGCGCCGATGCTGCTCATCGGCGAGGGCACGGCCGACATCCAGCGGATGATCATCGGCCGCCGACTCGTCGAKGACTACAAGCTCAAGGGCTGAGTGTCCGTCTCCGTCGCCGCGAGGGATGGGAGGATGGAGGCATGAGTCTGCAACCAAAGGGTCCGGGGGGACGCCAGGGATTCGCGACGCTGTCCTTGGAGTACCCCATGTCGCTCGGGGTGTTCGAGAAGTACGTCGACGCGCAGAAGGCCGTCGACACGCTGTCGGACAACCAGTTCCCGGTCGAGAACTGCCTCATCGTCGGCACCGACCTCAAGCAGATGGAGCGGGTGACGGCCCGTCTCACGTGGGGCCGGGTCGCCCTCGGTGGTCTGCTGTCCGGCGTGTGGCTCGGCCTCTTCGTGGGCCTGATCCTCTCGCTGTTCTCCCGCCCCTCCAACCCGTTGACCCTGCTGCTCTCCACCGCCCTGTACGGCGCCGTCTTCGGCCTCATCTGGTCGGTCGTCGGCTACGCCTTCACCCGGGGCGCCCGTGACTTCTCGTCGGTGAGCCAGGTCGTGGCCACGCGTTACGAGGTCTTCTGCGAGCACAAGTTCGCGCAGCAGGGGCGCCAGATCCTCGCCCAGGCGGGCATCCCGGTCAGCCACTCCGGTTTCGGCAGCGCGACGCCTCGCGCAGTGGACCCGGACCAGGCCGGGCCGCCCCCGCCCGCCGTCTGACCGCCCTCAGGCCGGGACAGACGACGGGACAGACGACGGGACAGACGACGGGACAGACGACGGGGGCGGCGTTGTTCAGTCGCGCGCGGCCCAGATGCCGGCGATCCACTGCTCGACCTCGTCGGCACTGCGCGGCATCGCGGCCGACAGGTTCTCGCAGCCGTCCTCGGTGATGAGGACGTCGTCCTCGATGCGCACCCCGTTGCCGCGGAGCTCGACCGGGACGAGCTCGTCGTCCGCCTTGAAGTAGAGCCCCGGCTCGACGGTGATGACCATGCCGGGCTTGAGCTCGGCGTCGGAGTACTCCTCGCGGGTCGCGAGYGCGCAGTCGTGGACGTCGATGCCCAGGTGGTGGCTGGTGCCGTGCACCATCCAGCGGCGGTGGTACTGCCCGTGGTCGGGGTCGAGCGTGCCCTCGACGTCGACGCCGTCGGGGAGCAGGCCCCACTCGTGCAGGTGCTCGGCGATGACGCGGATGGCGGCGGCGTGGACGTCGCTGAACTTGTTGCCCGGCCGGCAGGCGGCGATGCCGGCCTCCTGGGCCGCGTACACGGCGTCGTAGATCTTGCGCTGCGCGTCGGTGAAGGTGCCGCTCACCGGCAGGGTGCGCGTGATGTCGGCGGTGAAGAGGGAGTCGACCTCGACACCGGCGTCGAGCAGGAGCAGGTCGCCGTCCTTGATGTCACCGGTGTTCTTGATCCAGTGCAGGGTGTTGGCGTGGTCGCCGCTGGCGCAGATCGAGTCGTAGCCGACGCCGTTGCCGTGGTGGCGGGCGTGCAGGCCGAAGACCCCCTCGACCCAGCGCTCGCCGCGCCCGCGGCGAACCGCCTCGGGCAGGTCGGCGATGACGGCGTCGAAGCCCTGGTGGGTGCCGGCGACGGCGTCGCGCATCTGCTCGACCTCCCACTCGTCCTTGACGAAGCGCAGCTTCGAGAGGAAGGCGGCGAGCTGCTCGTCGGCCTCCCGCTGGCGGTCGACGGGGGTCTCGGCCGCGTCCTGCGTCCCGGCCGCAGCGGCGCGAGCGCGGTCGACGCGGGCAGCGACCTCGGGATCGGCGTCGCGCACGACGCGGATCGTGACCTCGCCCGCGTCCTTCCCGACGGCCTCACCGAACTCGTCGATGTGGCGGGCCGTGAGACCGAGCTCGGACTCGATGTCGGCGAGGGTGGGGCGGGCACCGACCCAGAACTCGCCGTAACGCGAGTCGCCGAAGAACTCCTCGGTGTCGCGGTCGGCGAGGGGGCGGAAGTAGAGCACGGCCTCGTGCCCGGTCGCGCCGTCGTCAGCCGCGTCGTCGGCGGGCCGCAGCGGCTCGAGGACGAGCACCGCGTCGGGCTCGCGGTCGCTGCCGAGGCCCGTGAGGTGGGCGAAGGCGCTGTGCGGCCGGAAGACGTAGTCGCAGTCGTTGCTGCGCACCTTGAGGCCACCGGCCGGGACGACGAGGCGCTCACCGGGGAACGCGGCGCTGACGGCGTCGCGTCGACGGGCTGCGTGGTCGGCGACCTGCGCCCGAGGGGTCACCTCGGTGCCGCGGGGCGCCCAACCAGTCGCGACGAAGGCCCGGAACTCGTCGGTCGTCGGGCGCTTGCGGCTCGGAGAGGTCTGCTGCTCTTCACTCATCACCCGGCCATGGTGCCACGACGGACAGTCGCTGCCGAACCCGGTTTCGACGGTGCGGGGCACCCCGGTGGGTACCGGCCGGCCGGAGCAGGTGGCATACGGTCTACGGGTGGCCAGCACCGACCGAACCGCCCGGCCGACCACCGCCTACCGGAGCCTGCCCTCGTTGAGGGCGGGCACCCGGCGCGCCATGAGGCCGAGCGGACCGCCGACCGACGAGATCCCGATCTGGACGACCCCCGACGGGGTCGACTCGGTGACGGCCCAGGCCGTCATCGACCTCGCGATGCGCGCCGGGGTCGCGATGATCGCCACCGGCGCGGCCGCCGCCGATGTCACGGCGACGGTGCTGACCCTGACCAAGGCCTACGGCCTCAGCTCGGTCCACGTCGACGTGACCTACACGTCGGTCACCGTCTCCTACCACCGTGGACCGACCGCCGACCCGATCACCGTGATGCGCATCGTCCGCTTCCGCGTGCAGGACTACACGCGGCTCGAGCGGCTGCGCGGCCTCATCGTCGACCTGTCGCAGGACCCGGTGTCGGTGGACGAGGCTCGGGTGCGCTTCGACTCGGTCATCACGGCGCCGCACCCCTACCGCCGTTGGCTCGTCACCGTCGCCGGAGGTGCGCTGGCCGCGGCCGCTGCGGGCCTCGTCGGCGCGGGGCCGTTCATCATCCTGATCAGCTTCCTCACCGCGACCCTCGTCGGCAGGGTGCTGGCCTGGCTCACGGGCGCCGGTGTCGCGGCCTTCTTCGCCCAGTGCGTCGGCGCCGCGATCCCGACGGCGGTCGCGACCCTCGTCGTCGTGGCCCAGTCGGCCGGCCTCACCTTCGTCGGCGACGTGTCACCGTCGCTCGTCGTGGCCTCCGGCATCGTGCTGCTCCTGGCCGGGCTCTCGGTCGTCGGCGCCGCGGAGGACGCCCTGGAGGGCTACTACGTCACGGCCGGAGCCCGCGGCTTCGAGGTCATCGTGCTCTCGCTCGGCATCGCCGTCGGTATCTCGATCGTCCTCTCGCTCGGCAAGCGGCTCGACTACCCGATCGCGATCACCTCGCAGACGCTGCTCAGCGACAACGTGGTCGTTCAGGTCGTCTGCGCGGTCATCATCTCCGTCGCCTTCGCGGTGCTCTCCTACTCGAGCGGCACCGCGGTCGTCGTCGCAGGTTTCGCGGGCGGTCTCGGCTGGGTCGTGCTGGCCCTGGCCGAGCGGAGCCTCCAGCTCGGAGCCGTGACCGCGTCGGCCACGGCGGCCCTCGTCATCGGCTTCGCGGCGCGCCTCGTCGCGCGCCGCCTGACCATCTCGGCGCTCGCGGTGACGACGGCCGCGATCGTGCCGCTCCTGCCGGGACGCATGGCCTACGAGGGCATCTCGCAGCTCGTCACGAACTCCGACGGCAACGGCTTCGCGGTGGGCATCCCGATCCTGGTGCAGGCCTTCGGTCTGGGCCTCGGGCTGGCCGCCGGTGTCTCGCTCGGCACCTACTTCGCCGGGCTGCTCGTCGCCAGGCGCCAGGGCGTGCGTC
>NZ_JBFULD010000102.1:0-12248 GCF_056400505.1 Terrabacter sp. P5_B1 | reverse complement strand
CTCCGAGACGAGCGACCTGCCTGTCGTCGCCGACGTCGCCCAGCCCGCGGCGCAACCGTGAGCAAGCACACGGCATACGACCATGGGCGTATGCCGTGTGCTCGGGCAGGCTGGTAGCCGCTCGTCCCAGCGGGGCCGGGCGATCACTCTCGACGAGGAGCGGCAATGCAGTTCGGACGCAGCTACGAGGAGTTCGAGGTCGGCGCCGTCTACCGGCACTGGCCCGGGAAGACGGTCACGGAGTACGACGACCACCTCTTCTGCCTGCTGACGATGAACCACCACCCGCTGCACCTCGACACGCACTACGCCGCCGGGTCGACGCAGTTCGGGCAGAACGTCGTCGTCGGCAACTACGTATACTCGCTGCTGCTCGGCATGTCGGTGCCGGACGTCTCGGGCAAGGCCATCGCCAACCTCGAGATCGAGTCGCTGAGGCACGTCGCGCCGACCTTCCACGGCGACACGATCTACGGCGAGACGACCGTGCTCGACAAGTGGGAGTCGACGTCGAAGGACGACCGCGGCGTCGTGCACGTCGAGACGATCGGCTACAAGCAGGACGGCACCGTGGTGTGCATCTTCCGCCGCAAGGTGATGGTGCCCAAGGACAACTACCTCGAGGAGCGCGGCGGCGAGCAGCCCGGTCGACCGGTGCCGGTACCCGACAGGAACTGGCCCGGCCGCGAGACCACGTCTGAGGCGACCGCGCAGCCCTGATCCGCCGGGAGTCGTGGAGATCCTCCGGCACCAGGGGCCGGAGGATCGGCACGCATCGTCAGACCGCCGTCACGTTCGGCGCGCGCCGGCGAGGTCGACGGTGGTGACAGGCCTCCGGGGGTGGCAGCGACAACCGCGACCCTCTCGCCCCTACGCTTGGGGCGTGACACCGACCGGGACCGCGCGCGCGGCGCGCACGCCTCCGGTCATCGACCTGCACACCCACTCGACGGTGAGCGACGGCACCGAGACCCCGGCCGAGCTCGTCGCGGCAGCCGCCGTGGCTGGGGTCGACGTGCTGGCCATCACCGACCACGACACCGTCGCGGGCTGGAGCGAGGCGGCCGAGGCGGCCCGCGTCCACGGCGTCACCCTGGTGCGCGGCATCGAGATCTCCTGCGCGTGGCGGCACTCCTCGATCCACCTGCTCGGCTACCTCGTCGACGCCGACGACGGACCCCTCGCGGCGGAGCTGGCGCGGGCCCGGGAGTCACGCTCCACGCGGCTGGAGCGGATGGTCGCGCTCATGGCGGCGGACGGCATACCCCTGGGGTACGACGAGGTGCTCGCCCAGGTGGGGCCCGGCGCGACCCCTGGGCGGCCCCACATCGCGGACGCCCTCATCGCCAACGGCACGATCAGCCACCGGGACGAGGCGTTCCAGTCGTGGCTCGGCAACGACTCGCCCTACTACGTCGGCCACTACGCGCCCGACCCCGTCCGGGCCGTCGAGCTCGTGCGGGCGGCCGGTGGCGTGCCCGTGATCGCCCACCCGTTCACCCTGACCCGTACGGGGGTCCTGGACGACGCGCTCATCGGACGGATGCGTGACGCGGGCCTCGTCGGCCTCGAGGCGCACCACCGCGACCACGGCCCCGAGGAGGTCGCGCGGGCCACGGCGCTCGCCAGTCGGCTCGGACTGCTGCTCACGGGATCGAGCGACTACCACGGCGCGGGCAAGCGCAACCGGCTCGCCGAGAACACGACGGCCCCGGAGGCGTTCGAGGCGCTCGAGGCCGCCTCGAGCGGCGCCACCGAGGTGCTGAGGCCCTGACCCACGTCGCCCCGACCGCCGCCCACCGAAATGTGTCCTGCCACGCCCAGGAGCGACTCTGCTTGCCGTAGTACCGTGCTTGGGATAGGCAAGGCTGGGCACCGACGGGCGGCGTCGGGAGCGGAGGCGGAGATGACGGCCGGCAGCCCGAGCGCCTCCCCGACCGGGGTCTGGGTGCTCGGTGGGTTCCAGACGGACTTCGCGCGCAACCTGACCCGTGAGGGGCGCGACGTCTCGGATCTCGTGGGCGAGGTCGTCGACGGCACCCTCGAGGCGAGCCACGTCGCCGCGACCGACGTCGAGGTCATCCACGTCGGCAACGCCTTCGGCCAGCTCTTCACCGGTCAGGGCCATCTCGGCGCCATGCCGGCGACCGTCCGTCCCGACCTGTGGGGCCTGCCGGCCACCCGACACGAGGCGGCCTGCGCGTCCGGCGGGGTCGCCCTCCTGGCCGCCATGGCCGACCTGCGCGCCGACCACTACGGCTGCGCCCTCGTGCTCGGGGTCGAGCTCGAGAAGACCGTGCCCGGCGACGAGGCCGCCGCGCACCTCGGGGCAGCGGCCTGGGTGGGCCACGACGGTGACGGGGCGCGCTTCATGTGGCCGCACGTCTTCAGCACCATTGCCGACGAGTACGACCGGCGCCACGGGCTCGACGACGCCCACCTGCGCGCCATCGCCACGCTCAACCTCGCCAACGCGCGGCGCAACCCCAACGCCCAGACCCGCGGCTGGGACGTCCCCGACCTGGGCGGAGCGCAGGCGACCGACGACGCCCTGAACCCGGTCGTCGAGGGCCGCCTCCGCCGCTACGACTGCAGTCAGGTCACCGACGGCGCTGCCGGTGTCGTCCTCGTCTCCGATGCGTGGCTGCGCGACCACCCGAAGCGCCGACCCCTCGCCGGCATCGAGGGCTGGGGCCACCGGACCGTGGGGCTCGGGCTGCGCCAGAAGCTCGAGCGCGACCGGGACGAGCTCTACGTCCTGCCCCACGTGCGCCGGGCCGTCACGGACGCCTTCGACCGGGCCCACGTCACGCTCGAGGACGTCGACGGTTTCGAGGTGCACGACTGCTTCACGCCGACCGAGTACCTCGCCATCGACCACCTCGGTCTCACCGGGCCGGGCGAGTCGTGGAAGGCCGTCGAGGACGGCTCGATCGCGCGCGACGGCCGCCTGCCGATCAACCCGAGCGGCGGTCTCATCGGCGGCGGCCACCCGGTGGGGGCGAGCGGCATACGCATGCTCCTCGACGCGACCAAGCAGGTCAGCGGTACCGCCGGCGACTACCAGGTCGAGGGTGCCCGCACCTTCGGCACGCTCAACTTCGGTGGCAGCACCGCCACCACTGTCAGCCTCGTCGTCGGGGCGGTCGATGACTGATCGCCGAAACCACTGCGCGGCAAGGAGAGCCGAATGGATGTAGAGATCGTCGGTCGGATGCTCTCGACCCTTCCCGCGGACGACGACCACCCCTACCGCACGGGTCCGTGGCAGCCGCAGACGACCGAGTGGCGGGCGGACGACCTCGACGTCGTCGAGGGTGAGGTGCCGGTCGACCTCGACGGCGTCTACCTGCGCAACACCGAGAACCCGGTCCACCCGTCGCTCAAGCACTACCACCCGTTCGACGGTGACGGCATGGTCCACGTCGTCGGCTTCCGGGACGGGAAAGCCTTCTACCGCAACCGTTTCGTGCGCACCGACGGACTGCTCGCCGAGCAGGAGGCCGGGCAGTCGCTGTGGGCCGGGCTCGCCGAGCCGCCCTACCTGGCGCTCCGCGAGGACGGCTGGGGTGCCCGACGGCAGATGAAGGACGCGTCGTCGACCGATGTCATCGTGCACCGTGGCACGGCGCTGACGAGCTTCTACCAGTGCGGGGACCTCTACCGGCTCGACCCGCTGTCGGCCGAGACACTCGGCAAGGCGACGTGGAACGGCCGGTTCCCCTTCGACTGGGGCGTGTCCGCGCACCCGAAGGTCGACGACCGGACCGGCGAGCTCCTCTTCTTCAACTACAGCAAGGAGGCGCCGTACATGCACTACGGCGTCGTCGACGAGGCCGACGACCTCGTCCACTACATCGACGTCCCGCTGCCGGGCCCGCGGCTGCCGCACGACATGGCCTTCACCGAGAACTACGTCGTGCTCAGTGACTTCCCGCTCTTCTGGGAGCCCGAGGCCCTCGCCAAGGGCGCGCACGTCGCGCGCTTCCACCGCGACCTGCCGAGCCGCTTCGCCGTCATCCCGCGGCGTGGGCAGACGCGCGACATCCGGTGGTTCGAGGCCGACCCCACCTACGTCCTCCACTTCGTCAACGCCTACGAGGACGGCGACGAGATCGTTCTCGACGGCTTCTTCCAGGGCGACCCGGAGCCCCAGGACAACGGCATGGGCAACCGGTGGGAGCGGGCCTTCCGCTTCCTCGCGCTCGACCGCATGCAGGCCCGCCTGCACCGCTGGCGGCTCGACCTGCGCACCGGCCTCGTCAAGGAGGAGCAGCTCTCCGACAGCATCACCGAGTTCGGCATGATGAACGGCGCCTACGCGGGCGGGAAGTACCGCTACGCCTACGCGGCCACGGGCAAGCCCGCCTGGTTCCTCTTCGACGGCCTCGTCAAGCACGACCTCCAGACGGGCGTCGAGGAGCGGTACTCGTTCGGCGACAACGTCTTCGGCAGCGAGACCGCGATGGCACCACGGGTCGGGAGCAGGGGCGAGGACGACGGTTACCTCGTGACGCTGACGACCGACCTGAACGACGACGCCTCGTACTGCGTGGTGCTCGACGCAGCACGGGTCTCGGACGGTCCGGTCTGCCGGCTCCGGCTGCCCGAGCGGATCTCGAGCGGCACCCACTCGACGTGGGCGCCCGGGGCCGAGCTGCGGCGATGGAGCACGGCGGAGACGGCAGCGGATGCGATCGCTCTCTGAGCCGGTGGTCGACGACGTCGACCCCGGCTCCGTCCCCACCGCGCTCGAGCCCGGTTCGACGAATGCCGTCGGACGCATGCTCGGACTGCTCGGCGACGAGTGGACCCTCCTCATCCTCCAGCGAGCGCTGCGGGGGACGACGCGGTACGGCCAGTYCCTCGACGAGGTCGCCGTCTCCAACACGGTGCTCTCCGCGCGTCTCGCGACGATGGAGCGCGAGGGGGTGCTCCGACGCGTCGTCTACCAGGATCGTCCGGTCCGGGCCGAGTACGTCCTCACCTCGCGAGGCCGGGGCCTCTGGCCCGTCACGATCGCGATCTGGGACTGGGAGCGCCGATGGGTCCCGCGGCACGCCCAGACGCTCCCCGCGATGCGGCACCGGCTGTGCGAGCAGGACTTCGCCCCGGTCCTGACCTGCAGGACGTGCCTCGAGGCCGTCCACTCCAGTGACGTGCATGCCGAGTGGGGGCCGAGCGGGTCATGGGCACGGTCCGTGCCGGAGTCGACGACCCGACGCCGGTCCGACCCGCGAGCCGACCGGTCCGTCGCGGGCCTCTTCCCGGAGACGATGTCCATCTTCGGCAACCGGTGGTCCTCGGCTCTCATCGGCGCCTCGCTGCGGGGGCTCACCCGCTTCGGCGACTTCGTGGACGCCCTGGCCGCGCCGCCGAGTCTCGTCGCCGAACGGTTGCGGGCCTTCTGCGACATCGGCGTGCTCGAGGCCCGGGGGCGCCGCGGACCCGGACGCGTGGGGCGCGCGGAGTACCACCTGACCGAGAAGGGACACGCCTTCTACCCCGTCGTCGCCGTTGCCATCGACTGGGCGCAGCACTGGTATGCCGCCGCGGAGGGGCCCGCGCTCGTCCAGCAGCACGTGCCGTGCGGGGCGCCGCTCGTCGTCGCGCTCGCGTGCGACCAGTGCTCGGTGGTCCTCCACGGCAGCGACATCGAGATCGTCCCGCGGTCCGCCCGTCGAGCGGGCCGGTGACCGGTCATGGCTCACGCACGGGGGCTGCACCCGCCTGCGAAGGTCGCCGACTACCGCTCGAAGGGGTGGTGGGGCGAGCAGACGCTCGACGGGATCTTCGCCGACCAGGTGTGCGCCCGCGGTGACGCGCTCGCCGTCGTCGACCCGGCTAACCGCGAGGCCCTGCTGGGCTCGTCCGCGCGCCGGCTGACCTGGCGGGAGCTCGACGCCGAGGTGGTCGCTCTCGCCGCCCGCCTCCTGTCGCTCGGCCTCCGTCGCGGCGACGTGCTGGGAGTCCAGCTCGCCAACACGGTGGAGCTCGTCGAGGTCTATCTCGCGGCGTGGCGGCTGGGGGTCGTCGTGTCGCCCCTGCCCGTGCAGCTGCGCGAGCGCGAGGTGGCCACGATGTGCGCCCGAGCCGGCGTGACGGCATACGTCAGCTGCGGGCGGTTCGGGGACCGTGCCCTGGCAGCCGACGCCGCCACGGCGCTCGCCGACGTGGACTCGGTGCGCGCCGTCGTCGCGTACGGCCCCGAGGTGGAGAGCGCGGACGTTCCGATCGGCGTCCGCGTGTGGCATCCGGGGCCGGCCACCGAAGGCGACCGCGACGCGGTGGAGGCGTATGCCGCGGGCGACCCGAACGAGGCCAACGACGCCGTGACGATCTGCTGGACGTCGGGCACCGAGAGCGCGCCGAAGGGCGTGCCCCGCTGTCACATGGACTGGCTGGCTGTCGGCATCGCGACGACCGAGGCGCCGCAGGTCACGACCGGCGACGTGCTGCTCAACCCGTTCCCGATGATCAACATGGCCGGCATCAGCGGGATGTTCCTGCCGTGGCTGCTCACTGGGTGCGTCCTGGTGCAGCACCACCCCTTCGACCTGCCGACGTTCCTCGGGCAGGTCGCCGTCGAGCGAGCCACCTACACGTGCGCCCCGCCGGCCCTGCTGTGGATGCTGCTCGGCAACGAGGAGCTCATGGCGACGGTCGACGTCAGCAGCCTGACGCGGATCGGCTCCGGGTCGGCTCCGCTGCAGCCGGCCATGGTGCGGGGCTGGCAGGAGCGCCACGGGATCAGCGTCATCAACTTCTTCGGGTCCAACGAGGGGGTCGGGCTGCTGTCGAGTCCGGTCGACTTCCCCGACCCCGAGGTGCGGGCGCAGTTCTTCCCGCGGTTCGGCGCGCCCGGGGTCACGTGGTCGACCCGAGCGGGGGAGTGGACCGACACCCGGCTCGTCGACATCGTGACGGGCGAGGACGTGACGGCGCCCGGCCACCCGGGGGAGCTGCACATCAGCGGTCCGAGCGTCTTCGCCGGCTACCTCCACGGCGACGAGCTGCCCAGCCCCTTCGACGACCGTGGCTACCTGCGCACGGGCGACCTCTTCGAGATCGCGGGCGACCAGGGACAGTACCTCCGCTACCTCGACCGGGTGCGCGACCAGGTGATCCGCGGCGGCATGAACATCGCACCCGCCGAGCTCGAGGGCCTCATCGCCGACCACCCCGCGGTCGCGGACGTCGCCGTCGTCGGCGACCCCGACGAGCGGCTGGGGGAGCGCGTCGCGGCGGTCGTCGTCCTGCGCGCCGGGGCGTCCCTGACGCTCGACGAGCTCGTGGCCTGGCTCCGCGAGCGGAGCATCGCGTCGTTCAAGCTCCCCGAACGGCTCGAGGTGCGTGACGAGCTGCCGCGCAATGCCGTCGGCAAGGTGCTCAAGAGGACGCTGCGCCGGGATGGGGCCCAGGGGTGACGCCGGACGAGCTGCTGCGCTCGCTGCGGCTGCCGGTCGTCGCGGCACCCATGTTCCTCGTGTCGGGGCCAGAGCTCGTCGTCGCCGCGGCGCGAGCCGGCATCCTCGGCGCCTTCCCGACGCAGAACTGCCGGACGCCGGAGCAGCTCGACGAGTGGCTGGGCGTGATCGCCTCCGGTGCGGGCACGGCTCCCTGGGCGGTCAACCTGATCACGCACCGGAGCAACAGCCGGCTCGCCGACGACCTGGCCCTCGTGGCGGCGCACCGGCCGCCCGTCGTCATCACCGCCCTGGGCTCTCCCCGCCCCGTCATGGACGCGGTCAAGGGCTATGGCGGACTGGTCGTGGCCGACGTCATCGACCTCGTCCTCGCGCGCAAGGCGATCGACGCGGGGGTCGACGGGCTCGCCTGCATCAGTGCGGGGGCAGGAGGTCACACCGGTCACCTCTCGCCCTTCGCGTTCGTGTCGGCGGTGCGCGACCTCTTCGACGGCCTCGTCACCGTCGGCGGTGGCATCGCGGACGGTGCCGGCGTCGCGGGCGCCGTGGCCGCCGGAGCCGACCTCGTCTACATGGGCACGCGGTTCCTGGCCACGACGGAGAGCCGGGCGACCGAGGGCTACAAGCAGATGGTCGTCGACCACGGCCCTGACGACCTCGTCGTGAGTGACGGCATCACCGGCGCAGACGCGTCGTGGCTGCGTCCGAGCCTGAGCGCCCACGGCCTCGATCCCGACGACCTCGGCGGGGCAGGGGTGCGCAGCTATGACGTCGGCCAGTCCGGCCAGTCCGAGGCCAAGCGCTGGTCGCAGCTGTGGGCGGCGGGGCAAGGACTCCAGAGCATCCGCTCGGTGCGTCCCGTGGGCGAGGTCGTGACCGAGCTCGAGGACGAGTTCCGCACGGCCGCAGCCCGACTCGAACGCATCGCCGGCCACCCCCACTGAGTCGGGTGCCGGCCTGCCTACGTCGTGGGGCGTCGGGAAGTGGGCACTCGGCTGGGCTTGGGGATGTCGTCCCGTGGACTGTCGGCCAGGGACCGTAGGGTGTCGGCGTGACGACCGGACCCGTGGAGCAGACGACGTTCGCCGGCATGCCCACGCCGCTCTACTCCGGCTCGCCGTCACGGTTGCTCGCCTGGCTCGACTGCCCGCGTCGCTACCGCATGCAGTACCTCGACCGTCCGCGGCCGCAGGCCCGACCGCAGCGCGCCCACACCTCGGTCGGCATCGCGACCCACAACGTGCTGCGGGACTTCTGGGACCTGCCGGCCGGCCACCGCACGCCTGCGGGAGTGGCCGAGCTCGTCCGCACATCGTGGATCGAGGTCGGCTTCCGCGACCCCGAGCAGTCCGCCGCGTGGCGGTTGCGAGTGCGTGACGCGGTCACCGAGTACCTCCGCGTCAGCGACCGCGACAACCAGCCGGTGGGCATCGAACGCAGCGTGTCGCTCAAGACCGACGAGGTCGCCATCACCGGCCGCATCGACCGCCTCGACGACCGCGAGGGCGAGCTCGTCGTCGTCGACTACAAGACGGGTCGCCAGGTCCCCACCGACGACGACGCGCGCACGTCGCTGCCGCTGGCGTTGTATGCCGTCGCGGCCTCCCGCATGTTCCGTCGCCCCTGTCACCGGGTCGAGCTGCACCACGTGCCGTCGGGCACCGTCGCCGCGCACGAGCACACCGACGAGTCGCTGGCCCGCAAGATCGCCGAGGCCGAGTCGATCGCCTCCGACCTGCGGCGCGCCGACGCGGAGTTCAAGGCGGTCGGCGTGGAGTCGACGCGCTTCCCGCCGCGCACCTCGGCGATCTGCTCGTGGTGCGACTTCCGCGCCCACTGCCCCGAGGGCCAGCAGATGGGGCCGGAGAAGTCCGACTGGGCCGGCCTCGAGCCAGCCGGCTACGACGACACCTCCCCGACCGGGCGCGACGGTGCCTGACTCGGACCCCGACGCCGACCCCGTGGCCCTCTCGGCCTGCTGACCGCTCGACCTGACACACTGGCCGCATGCCGCCCCGCACCCTCAAGAGCGACCGCTCCACCGCCCCGCGCCGGAGTGCGCGAGGCGCCACTCGTGGCAACGGCCCCACGACGATCGCTCTGGCGAACCAGAAGGGCGGGGTCGCCAAGACGACCTCCGTCGCGAGCATCGGTGCCGCGCTGGCCGAGCTCGGTCGGCGCGTCCTGCTCGTCGACCTCGACCCGCAGGCGTGTCTCACCTTCTCCCTCGGTGTCGACCCCGACACCGTCGAGAGCTCGATCCACGACGTCCTCACCGGTCGTGCCGAGGTCGGGGATGTCATCGTCACGTGCGAGGAGGGCGTCGACCTCGTGCCGTCGACCATCGACCTCGCCGGTGCCGAGGCCATGCTCCTCCCGCGACCCGGTCGCGAATACGTCCTGCGCTCGGCCCTCGAAGGCCTCGACACGGCATACGACGTCGTGCTGCTCGACTGCTCGCCGAGCCTGGGGGTGCTCACGCTCAACGCCCTCACGGCCGCCGATGCCCTGATCATCCCGATGCCGTGCGAGATGCTCAGCCACCGCGGCGTCGGGCAGCTGCTCGACACCGTCGCCGACGTGCAGAAGATCCTCAACCGCGACCTCGAGGTGTGGGGCATCCTGCCGACCCTCTTCGACGGACGCAGCAACCACGCGCGCGAGGTGCTCGCCGACGTGGGGGAGCGCTACGACCTCCCCGTCCTCGAGCCGCCGATCCCCAAGACGGTGCGCTTCGCCGAGGCCCCGGCCGTTGGCCGGTCCATCCTCGCCACCGCGCGATCGTCCAAGGGAGCGCAGGCCTACCGCGAGGTCGCCACGTCGCTGCTGGCGAGGCTGTGACCCGAGTCGCACAGGTTCGAGCGGACCGGCGGACGGGGAATGAATCGGGGTGAGGCTGCGCTGGACGAAGGGCGTCGCCACCCACCACGAAGGAGACACCCTCTTGATTTCCACCCCCGCCCTGGTCGCATCGAGTGCCGGAGCTGCCTTCGAGGCCCGCACCGTCGAGCACCGCGACCTGCGTGACGAGGACGTCCTGATCGACGTCAAGTTCGCCGGCATCTGCCACAGCGACATCCACCAGGTCCGCGAGGAGTGGGGGAGCGCCATCTTCCCGATGGTCCCCGGCCACGAGATCGCCGGTGTCGTCTCGGCCGTCGGTGACGGCGTCACGAAGTACAAGGTCGGCGACCGCGTCGGCGTCGGCTGCATGGTCGACTCCTGCGGCGAGTGCGAGTTCTGCAAGGACGGCGAGGAGCAGTTCTGCTCCAAGGGCGCCGTCATGACCTACAACGGCAAGGGCTACGACGGCGAGCCGACCAAGGGCGGCTACGCCCAGCAGGTCGTCGTCTCCGAGCGCTTCGCGGTCGGCATCCCCGATGGCATCGAGCTCGACGTGGCTGCTCCGCTGCTCTGCGCCGGCATCACTGTCTGGTCGCCGCTCAAGCGGTGGGGCGCCGGCCCCGGCAAGAAGGTCGCCGTCATCGGTCTCGGCGGACTGGGCCACATGGCCGTCAAGCTCGCTGCGGCGCTGGGCGCGGAGGTGAGCGTGCTGAGCCGAACCGACGCCAAGAAGGGCGACGGCGAGGCCCTGGGCGCGACCCACTACCACGCCACCGGCGACGAGGGCGTGCTCAAGGGCCTCAAGGGCAGCTTCGACCTCATCATCAACACGGTGAGCGCGGACCTGCCGATGCAGACCTACATCGGCCAGCTGCGCCCGCTCGGCGTCATCGCGAACGTCGGACTCCCGGCCGGCAACTACGACTTCGCCCCCGGCGCCGTCGTCGGTGGCAGCCGTGTCGTGGCGGGCTCCAACATCGGCGGGATTGCCGCGACTGCCGAGATGCTCGCCTTCTGCGCCGACCACGGCATCGGTGCGACGATCGAGAAGATCTCGGCCGATGAGGTCGACGCCGCCTACGACCGTGTCGTGGCCGGCGACGTGCGCTACCGCTTCGTCATCGACACCGCGACGATCAACGCCTGATCATCGTCTGACGAGCGCCCGTCTAGGGCGTGTGCGTTCGGCCGGGTCCTTCGGGACCCGGCCGTTCACGACGGGGCCGGCTCGGCGGCCGGGTCGAGGGCGGGCAGGCCGTCGATCGAGGCGGCGTTCTTGGAGGCGCGATACGTCGCCAGCCCCTCGTCGCCCCGGTTGTCCGCCCACCGGGTCAGCAGGTCGCGGTCACCGTCGTGCGTCATCAGCGGGACGGCATACCCGCACGAGTCGGAGACCCGATGCACGTCGACCACGACGATGCCCCGGGTGCCGGGGTGGTCAGCGAAGAACCCACGGTACGAGGCGAACTCGGCGTCGTGGAGGGCGAGGTGACGACCCGTCCCATGCAGCCGCACGATGTTGGGCGCGCCCTCGAAGGCGCAGAACATGACCGTGATGCGGCCGTTCTCGCGCAGGTGGGCAACGGTCTCGGAGCCGCTCCCGGTGAGGTCGAGGTAGGCCACGGAGTGCTCGTCGAGCACCACGAACGTGCCGGCCAGTCCCTTGGGGGAGACGTTGACGTGCCCGTCCGGTGCCAGAGGGGCCGTCGCGACGAAGAACAGGGGCTGGGCCTCGATGAACGAGCGCAGTCGTCCGTTGATGCCGTCATGGAGCTTCATGGGCCGTCCTCTCGGTGCCGCGTCTGCCGCCAGCGTAGGAGGAGGAGGCAGGGACGCCACGGGGCCGCCCGCAGCGTGGACCGTCCGGACGCGCGAACGCCCGGGCCGGACGCCGTGTGGTGTCGCCCGACCCGGGCCTGTCACGTGCTGGGTGCGGCGTCGGTCGGTCCCACCCGACGCCGCGAGGTCACTCGGTCG
>NZ_JBFULD010000101.1:0-12293 GCF_056400505.1 Terrabacter sp. P5_B1 | reverse complement strand
CTTGGGGATCGACCAACTCGCGGTCCCCGGCTCCGGGCGGCCCCAGGCGCAGATCGCCCACAATCGGCGATCGCGGCCCGGACTCAAGCGCACTGGTCATCAGACACCTCCTTCGATAGGCCATAGTCGCTGGAGCCCCCGGCGTAGTCGGTGGTGGAGCCGCCTCTCGAGCTCACTCGGACCGAGGCTGCCGGGACGCCGGCTTCGGCCAGGTGTCCCATGCGGAAGAAGGGGTTGGCCCCGCTCGCATCGACGGGCTCCGAGGTCTTCAGGCGACGGTAGACGAGCCGAAACCCTCGGACGGCCCGCTCGCGCCACGCATGGCGCAGACGGCTCCGGGGTGATTCAAGAACCGGGGTGAACGCCAGCTCGTCGAAAGGTGCGGGGACCTGCTCTCCTTCGATGAGACAGTCCTCCGTCGCAGGACCGACCAACGCCTGAACCGCGTCGGCCCAGGTGCGGGGCGATACTGCGGTCAACTCAGCGACAGGGGCGCCGGCATCGCGGATTGCGAGCGAGGCATTCGCAGCGCTCGAGACAGCCACCCGGACCCCGACCACGGTCGACGCGCCGCTGCCGTAGCAGAGTTCGATCGCCCGCACGAGGGGCTTGGCGTCCTCGCCGTCCTCCGGGTCTCCCGGGTCGTCGGGTGCGCCGTACTGGAGTCGGGCTTGTCCAGGCATGGCCAGCGTGGTCGGCCTGAGCACCGGGCCGGCCGAGGCGGTGGCGACCACGGGCAACCCGCCCGTGGACACTCCTTCCGCCGTGAGGAGGCCCTCGGCGCGACCGTCAATGTACGTTCCGAGGATTATCGATTCAGTCATCGCGGCACCCTCCCTGCGCAGATGACGGGGGTGACGTGGGCGCTGTTCGCCTACGAATAATGCGATTGCCGAGAGGCGCTGAACATCTACGATAGGTCTGCCGTGTCTGACGCCGCAGGCAAATCCGATGCATTCCTAATGCTTCGTTCAAGCGGCAACGCGAGGACCGCGCTGTCAGAGGCTGGTCCATCATTCGGACCGCGGCACCCAGCACGTGTTCATCGCCTACAGCGAACCGCTTGCCACCGCGGGCGCCGTCGCCTTATCGGGTCCAACCGCAGCAGTTACGACAAGATTGACGCCGAGTCCCTCAACGGCCTGTATACGACCGAACTGATCTGATGCCGCGGCCCGCGGCGCGGCCTCGAAGGCGTCGAGTTCGCGACCACGGAATAGGTCGACTGGAACGACCCCACCCACCTGCACTTCCTGGTGAAGCGGCGTTCCCCCAGTCGAGCACGAACAGCAGCACTACCGACAGAACACCGACACGGACACCACCGAGTCGGCACAACCGAGCCTCCATGCGTCCCCGGGCGGTCCACGGGCCGTAGCTCGCGGAGTGTTCCGCGCGCTCGCCGGTCGAAGCATGCTGCCCAACTACAGCGACTTGCGACCAGCGACGAGACAAGAACCTCCCTAACCACCGCCGCAAACCACCTCTGCATTGCCCCACGGCTCTCTCGCAGCTCGAACTCGGCGCACGCCGAAACGACTATTTTGCGGACACCTACGGAGCCTTGCTCAACGCCGCTTGACACCAATAGGACCCCTTTGGCTCATGGCGGCCATCCATTGGACTGCTCGAGGAACATTCCGCACTCATCAGGTGCCGCCCCCGAGGCCTGGCGCGGATGCTGCGCGCGAGCTCGATGCCGTAGGCCGTGGGTGCGGTGCCACCGCCTCCTCTGTCCTTGTTCAGATTGATCAAAGATGTCGGGGCTCGGCGAGCCCGCCCAGCGTGGTCAAGAGCGGTTTGACCACGTCGGGCACGTTGCCGTCGGACCAGTGGAACGTCCGATGCCGTTGATTGTGCGACAGACGCACCGTGTAGGTGAACTGGTCGGCGCCGGGCCCGGCATACGGTCTCGCGTCCTTGGAGTCCTCGGGGTTCACGGGCACCTCGGCCTTCGAGGCCCCGGACAGCAGGTCTGTCGCCACCCGGAATTGGTCCTCGGGAAGGTCGGGCCCAGCGCACTCGGCGGCCAGGTCGACGCCCGCGAACCCGCCACTGCGCAGGTACGTGATGTGCAGCTCGTCGCTCGCCACACTTCGAGGATAGTCCGGGCGCCCACGCGCTGCGCGGCTGCGCCGGCGGATCAGCCGGAGCAGCCGCAGGTCAGCCGGATCAGCGAACCTTCACCTTGACCGCGTCCCATCCGGTCTTGACTGCCCCAGCCTCGGTGCTCGTCGCGCCGTAGCGAGCGCGGGCCGAGCGGAGCGTGAGCGAGGCGAACTTCGCGAAGGTGGAGTTCGGCTTGAGCCTCGGGTCGACGAGCGTGTCGTACCAGATCTGCCCGGCGGCCTCCCAGGCGTTGCCGCCGATGCTCGTCGCGATGACGTAGAAGGCATGGTTCGGGATGCCCGAGTTGGTGTGGACGCCGCCGTTGTCGGAGGTGGTGTGTACGTAACCGTCCATGGTCGAGGGCTGGTTGTCGTACGGGTTCGCCGTGCCGGGCGCCTTCATCGACCGGAGCGCGGGGGCCAGTTGTGGCCCCACGATGTCGGCGCCGATGAGCCAGTCGGCGGCTGCTGCATCCTGGCCGAGGTGGTACTGCTTGACGAGTGAGCCGAAGACGTCCGACACCGACTCGTTGAGCGCGCCGGACTGTCCGGAGTACAGCAGGTTGGCTTCATGCTGGGTCACCCCGTGGGTGAGCTCGTGGCCGACGACGTCTGTGCCCTTGGTCGTGTCGGTGAGCATCTTGCCGTCGCCGTCGCCGAAGAACATGTGCCCGGCGCCGTCCCAGAAGGCGTTGTCGTAGCTGGTGCCGAAGTGGACGAGCCCCTCGATCTGCATGCCCTGGTCGTCGATCGAGTCGCGGTGGAAGATGTCCCAGTACAGCTTGTAGGTGTACCCGAAGTTGTCGTACGCCTGATTGACCGACACGTCGGCAACCGGCCCTTGACCTTCCGACCTGGCCAACGTCCCGGGCGTGCCCGCCGTCGAGTGGTTCTGGTCGTAGATGGCGCGGTTGGGGGTGCCAGCTCCGACGCGCGGGGCGACGGCCCGGTCAGTGGCGATGGTCCGAGCCGCGGTCTCTGCCCGGACGAGACGGAAGCTGTGGTCCAGCTGGAGCGTCTCGAGCAAGGCTTGACGCTGGTCGGGATCGGCTTCGCGGGCGATGGCGGCCAACAGGTCGGGCGGGACGATGCAGGCGAGCGAGTGGCGGGGCATGAGGGACTCCAATCATCGAGGAGATTCCCCGTGGAGCGTGCCGCCCCCGGGGCTGGAACCACCAGTCAGAGGCCGCAGAGCGCCTACAGATACGTGGGCGCTTGAGGGGCCTGCACGACAACGGTATGCCGCCGGGCCGCTTCCGTCCGCGGATCCGGTGGCGCCGCTGGGGCGTCGGGGGCGCTGTTGCTGGATGGCGCAGTCCTCACCGGCATCATCGGTTGGGCGCCTCTGCCCTCGCCCGTGAGGTGGGGCGCGGATGCCCACACAGGCACTCCGGCGGCGGAAGAGCCCATCCGGTCGGTCGACCCCTCCCGCGCCTCAGCACGTGTGGCCGAGAGGGTTCGAGCAGGTTGGATTTCCGCCACCTACTGACCCTGTACCCCGGACGTCACCTACGCGTCACCGCCCCACACGGCATACGGCGCCGGTCGGACTGTTGCAGAGAGGGTGTCAGGGGCCACCGTGACGACTCCGTGACGATGCCTGGACGAACCGGCGACAGGCGCCTGACACCCGTCGCGGACAGTGGGCAACGTGGCCACGTTTCAGGCGGTCGGGGCGGTCCCCGAGGCGATCACCACGCTCTTTCGGCAGGCTTGGGAGAGCGACCTGCTCGGTGGCCTCGAGCCGGAGTTCGAGGTTTACCACGGCAAGGACTTCAACGCCCCGATGAGCACGGGCATCTCGGTTTTCGTCTACCAGGTGAGCACCGACCCGGTGCAGCGCACTCTCCCACCTGCCGAGGTCTCGCACCGCCGCCCGCTGCCACTGCGCATGTCGCTGCTGCTCACCGCGTGGGCCAAGGACGCGTCGATCGAGCACGCCCTGCTCGGCTGGGCGATGCGCACGGTCGCCGACGCCCCGGTGCTCTCGGCAGGCTTCCTCAATGCCGCAGCCCCAGGCGTGTTCGGCCCCGATGAGACGGTCGAGCTCAGCCCGGTCGAGCTGACCAACGACGAGGTCTTCCAGGTCTGGCAGGTCTTGCCGAGCAGCCTTCAGCTCTCAGCGGCATACGTAGCCCGAGTGCTGCGCCTCGAGTCCGAGCTCGTCGTGCCCTCGGGCGGACCTGTGCTCGAGCGCGCGCTGGACCTTGCGGAGCCCTGATGGCAACGCGACTGCTCGAACGCCTGTCCCAGCGCGCGCTCCTCGCGCTCGACTGTCGCGACCGCGTGACCGGCAAGCAGATCGCGGACGGCCTGACCGCGACAGTGTGGCGCATCGACGACCCCGCCACAAAGTACACTGCGCGTCGATCTCCGGTGTCCGGGCTCCTCGGCGTCGCTCTCGTACGCGGAGTCGTCACCCGCGCCAGGGGTCCGGCCGGCCAGCTGGCCACGTGGCCCGTGGGCGACCCCGCTGCCGGCCCGGCCCTCGTCTGCGCTCTGGTCGCCGACCGGCTGGGACGTTACCTGCCCGCGGCAATCTCGGTCGCCGTACCGGTCGCAACTCCGCTGGTGCTCGAGCTCGACTCCCATCCGGCGCGGCCGGCGCCCGGGGGCGTGGCGACCATCCGCGGCGAGGTACACGACCACAGCACGAACGTGCCCCTCGACTCGGCTGTCGTCCGCGTCGTGACCGAGTCCATCACCTACGAGACGGTCACGGACGGTCTGGGCAGGTTCCTGCTCTACGTCCCGTGGCCCGATGCGTTGCCCCCGCTGTCCGGGTCGATCCCGCTCGGCACCGGCCTCGCATCGCTCGAGTGGGACGTGACCGTGTCGGTGCGCAGTCGGCCGGCAGCCCTGGTCCGCTCCCCCGGCCTTCGCCCGGACGACCCGCCGGACCGCGCGTCCGTCGAGGCACAGCCGGTGGCTCAGCTCGACGGCACCCACCCGTCGCTCCAGAAGACGCTCGAGTACGGGTCGCCACTCGTGCTCACCCTCTCGGTGGAGCCCTCGCCGTGAGCAAGTCCCGACCCAGTTCCAGAAGTGAGGCGATCGCCCGATGCCCCAGTACCTAGCCCCTGGCGTCTACGTCGAGGAGCTTCCCGGCCCGCGAACCATCCAAGGCGTCAGCACCAGCACCGCAGCCTTCATCGGCCCAACGCGCTACGGCCCGACCAGCGGCCGGCCGCAGCTGCTCACCTCGTACCTCGACTTCGCGCGGATCTACGGCGACGCGGTCGACCTCTCCTTCGCCGACGGCGCAGAACCGATCACGAACTACCTGGCGCTCGGGGCGAAGGGCTTCTTCGACGAGGGTGGCAGCAGCCTCTACGTCGTGCGCACGTTCGCCTACACCGACGGCGAGAACCCGGCGTTGGACCACGCGGTCGCCACCACCGACCCGCCCGCCCCGTCGGACCCGGCCTTGACGGTCCGGGCCCGGTTCCCCGGGCTCGCCGGTCGCATGCGGGTGGCCTTCACCCTCAAGTCCGGCAACAACGTGCTCGTCTCGACCGCGGCCGGCAACGTGCTGACGCGCGTCCACGAGTACGACCTCGTCTGGGCCGAGACCGCGGCCAGCAACCCCGACGCGGGCGCCTACGTCGTCCGGCGCGACCCCGCCACCGGCGACCTGCACCTCGCCGGGGGCACCCCTGACGTGCAGCTCGACGACCTCGGAGCCGTCTACCCGCTGGCCGTGGTCGTCGAGGTCCGGCGCCCGACCGTCAACGCCCAAGGACTGCCGGCCCTCGGGCCGCCCACGGTGGTCGGCGAGTTCGGGTTCGACCCGCGAGCGGCCGGCACCGGCATCACCACGGTCCTCACCGCCAACCCGCCGACGCGGTCGCTGGCGCTCACGGTGCCCATCGCGATCGAGGACGTCGACGGGCTCGGTGCGGACGTCGACGGTCTGCCCGGTGCCATCGCGCGAGCCATCCTCGGAGAAGCGGTGCTCGCCACCTCGGCCGACCCGACCGCCTCCCTCGCGGATCGGCAGGTCGTGGTCAGCCTCGCGAACGGCAGCGACGGCAACACTCCCGAAAGCATTGCGTACGAGGGCGACCCGCTCACGTTCTCCGACTATCAGGCTGTCGCGACGGACCTGCCGTTCAACGGGCTGCTGGCTCTCGAGGCGGTCGAGGACATCTCGATCGTCGCGGCCCCCGGCGCGGGCGGTGGCTGGGTCGGCGCGGGAGGCGACGCGGGACCGGCCGCCCAGGCGATCAACGGGGCGTTGATGACCCACTGCGAGAAGATGCTCTACCGGGTCGCGGCGCTCGAGACGCCGGCGCAGCTGCTGCCCGGCGAGGCGCTCGACTTCCGCAACCTGCGCTCGTCGGACCTCGCAGCGATCTACTACCCGTGGATCACCGTCACGCACCCGATCGACGGCAGCCGGGTCGACGTGCCGCCCGCCGCGTATGCCGCCGGCATCTGGGCTCGCAGCGACAACGACCGCGGCGTCATCAAGGCGCCCGCCAACGAGGTGGTGAGGTCGGCCCTCGACCTCGAGACGCGTCTCAACCGGGCGCAGCAGGAGCTGCTCAACCCCGATGGGGTGAACTGCCTGCGGTTCTTCCCGGGCCCGGGCTTCCTCGTCTGGGGCGCCCGCACGGTCTCCGACGACCCCGAGTGGAAGTACCTGTCGATCCGCCGGTACTTCAACTACCTCGAGAAGTCGATCGACGAGGGCACCCAGTGGGTGGTCTTCGAGGTGAACGGCCCCGCGCTGTGGGCCAGCGTCCGCCACACCATCGAGGGGTTCCTCCTCAACGAGTGGCGGTCGGGTGCCCTGCTCGGGAGCAAGCCGGAACAGGGCTTCTTCGTCCGGTGCGACGCCTCCACCATGACGGCCGACGACCTCGACCAGGGTCGCCTCGTGTGTTTGATCGGGGTCGCCGCCGCGCGGCCTGCGGAGTTCGTCATCTTCCGCGTCAGCCAGATCACCGCCCAGAGCGGCGCGTGAGAAAGGACCTGCCATGGCCGTCCAGCGCGACAACCCCTACGGGAGCTTCAACTTCCTCGTCGACTTCGCCACCGGGGACGTGAACTCCACGAAGGCCGGCTTCCAGGAGGTGACCGGCATGAACATCGAGGTCACCTCCGCGGACTACCGCAACGGAAACTCGCCGAAGAACCACTCGATCAAGGTCAACGGCGTCTACAAGGTCGGTGACGTGACGTTCAAGCGCGGACTCATCGGCGCCACCGACCTCTACGACTGGGTGAACGCCATCCGCACGGGCGAGCGGCGCATCATCCCCACCGTGACGGTGAGCCTGCTCGACGAGGCGCACGAGGGCCCCACGATGGTGTGGAAGCTGCTCAACGCGCGTCCGATCCGCTACACCGCGCCCGCACTCAACGCCAAGACCGGCACCGATGTCGCGATCGAAGAGCTGGTGCTGTCGGTCGAGGACCTCGAGATCGAGTAGCGCACCCCGATGACGGCGACCCTGACCCTGCGCGGCCGACTCCCCGGAGTCGACGTCGACGCCACCCTGCCCGCCGCCGAACAGGCGGTGCGGCTCGACGTCGCGGGGTTCGTGGGGTTCGCCGAACGCGGACCACTCGACACCCCGGTCGCGATCGAGGACCCGGCACAGTATGCCGCCGTGTTCGGAGGCGATGTCGCGCTCGCTCAGGACGCCGGCGCGCCGGTGCCGGCCCAGCTGCCGACCTGCGTTCGCTCGTTCTTCGACAACGGCGGACGGCGTTGCTACGTCGTGCGGGTCGCCGGGCCGCAAGCCAGCTCGGGTCGGTGGCGGGTCCCGGGACTCGAGGTCCGGTTCGCAGGCACGACAGCGACCTTTCCGGTCGCCGTCTCAGCGGCCTGGCCGGGGTCGTGGTCGACGGGAACGTCCGTGCAGACCGTCCTGCTGTCCCAGCAGCTCACGCCGGGCGGGCCCTACTCGCGGCAGGAGGGCGGGGCGTACGGCCGGCTGCCGCTCGACCCTCGAGCGCAGGTCGGTCTCCAGTCGGGCGATCTGCTCCTGCTCGACCTGGGGCCACTCGGACCCGGACTGTTCTGCCGGGTGCGGTCGGTCGACCCGGAGGCGGGCCCGCTGGTCGATCTCGAGCTCCCGGTCGCCGCTGACGGGTCGCCGTCGCCGGTGGCGGTCGCCAGCCTGCCGCTCGTCCTGCCGGTGCGCTCCGCCCGCCTGTTGCGCTTCGACCTCGTCGTGCGCCGCCATCACCCGCCCGGCGCGCCGGAGCTCGAGCGATGGGGCGACCTGGCGTTCGCGCCGGCCACGGTGCTGCCCGCCGCGCGGCCCTGCTGGACCGACGTGCTCCAGGCCGGCGTGGCACCGGACCTTCGCCGCTCGCTGCTGGTGAGGCAGGACGACCTGACCCTCGAGCAGGTGGCCGAAGGTGGCCTGGCGGTGCCGTTCGGGATGGCGCTGCCCACCGGCACGGCGGACGTCGCCGACGGCCTCGGCGACGACCCGTCCGGCGCCGACGGTGTGCTCACCGACGGTGACGACGACCTGGACCAGCTCTCGCTCGACGTCTTCACCGACCCGCGGCTGCGGGACGACTCCGTGTTCAGCCTGCTGGCGGACGCCGACCAGCTGACCTCACTCGCCCATGAGAGCGCCCAGCTGCGTGGGATCCACGCCCTGGTCGGCATCGACGAGGTGGCGATCGTCGCGGTCCCGGATGCGATCCAGCGGGGATGGTTTCCGCCGCCCCCTCCCCTGCCCGAGCCACTTCCCGTGCCGACCCCGGTGGAGCCGGAGCCGGTCGACTGGTCCGGGTTCAGGGGGTGCGAGGTGCCCGACCCGGTCGAGCCACCGGTGCCGGAGCCGGCGCCCGCTCCGACCATCGAGGACGGGCTGCCCGAGCTCGAGCCGATCGCCTTCTACGACGAGCAGGCCCTGCTCGACGTCCAGGTCGCACTCGTGACGATGTGCGCGGCCCGGGCCGACCAGGTCGCACTCCTGTGCGTGCCGAGACACTACGACGTGGCGGCCACCGTCGCCTGGCGTGACAGCCTGGCCGGCGACCAGCGGGTGCTTGACAGCGCCTCGACGGCGACCCCGCCGCTCGGCTACGCGGGCCTGTGGCACCCCTGGGTCTCCGTGGCGATCGGGACGACGGACGGCGTCGCGGTCCAGCGCGACGTCCCGCCGGACGGCGTCGCCGCCGGGTGCATCGCCACGCGCGAGCTCGCCCGGGGCGCCTGGATCGCGCCGGCCGGAATACCGCTGCGTGGAGTCCTGCGGACGGTCCCCGCCGTCACCCGTGCCGAGCAGGTGACCCTCTTCGACGCGCACGCCAACCTCGTCGTGCACCCGCCCGGGACCTTCACCCTGCTCAGCGCGCACACGCTGACCGACCAGCCGCCGCTGCTGCAGGTGTCGGTTCGCCGCCTGCTCATCCTCATCCGCAAGATCGCCCTCCGTCTGGGCCAGCGGTACGCGTTCGAGGTCGACAACGACCGGTTCCGGCAGCAGGTCCGGATGCGGTTCGACCGGATCCTCGGCGCGCTGGTCGAACGAGGCGGCCTCGCCGCGTACCGGGTCGTCGTCGACGACGCCCTCGCTTCCGCGGCAGCCACCCCCGGCGAGGTCGTCGTGCAGCTGCAGGTCGCCCCCACCACCCCGGTGGAGTTCATCACGGTGACCTTGCGGCGCACCGACGAGGGCCTGCTCGACGTGGTGGAGGGCTGACCGATGGCCGGATCCGACATCCCCCTGACCACCTTCCGGTTCGAGGTCGTGCTCGACCTCGACCAGCCGAGCGCCGGGCTCACCAGCCCCCTGTGTGACGCGGCCTTCGCCGAGGCCGAAGGGCTGGACATGACCATGCAGCACAAGACGGTCGAGTCCGGAGGCGTCAACGACCGGCAGATCCAGCTCATCGGGCCGGTCACCTACGGCAACCTCACGCTGCGCCGCGGCATGACCCGCGACCTCCAGCTGTGGACCTGGTTCACCAACGGCACGCGCCCGGGGTCCGTGCTCACCGCGCACGGCGAAGTGACGATGTGGGCGCGTGACGGCACCCCCGCCGTCCGGTTCACCCTCACCGGCTGCCTCCCGATCAAGATGCGCGCCCCCGCGCTCAACGCCAAGGACGGGCTGGTCGCGGTCGAGGAGCTGACGCTCGTCTACCAGAAGCTGGCCGTGGCCGACCCGGCGGCGGGCAGCCAGGCCATCTCGGCGTCATTCGGCGCCACCGCGTCGCTCACCGCGTCCGCGTCGGCGTCGTTCTCGGCCGGGGCGTCCGTCTCGGCGGACGCGTCCTTCGGAGGTGGGCTGTGACCGGCATCGCGCGCATCACCGAGTGGGACCGCCAGGCCAACCAGAAGGTCAAGGACGGAGTCAGCCTCGCGGTCGACTTCGACCCCAAGACCCTGTCGGTGACGTACAACCCGATGGGCCCGGTCCGCTCCGCCTACCTGCGCACACCGCCTGGCACCCGGAGCAAGGCGCCGACCGAACAGACCGGGGAGACCGACACGTTCACGGTCGACCTGCTCTTCGACTCCTCGGTGGAGGGGACGTCGGTGCAGCTGAAGACGGACCAGCTCGTCCGACTCATCTCCTACGACAAGCCGACCGACAACCCGCCCCCGCGCAAGGTTGTGCAGTTCCACTGGGGCAGCTTCACCTTCTACGGCTCGATCACCGCGCTCTCGCAGACGTTCACGTTCTTCGACGCGTCCGGGACTCCGCTGCGGGCGGACGTCCACCTGGTCATGACTGGCGTGAGCCTGCTCGACACCGACGACAAGCGGGCAGCCAGCTCGGGCGGAGGCCTCGGCGGCGGAGTCGGAGCCTCGGCGTCGGTCGGAGCCTCGTTCGGCGCCGGAGCCGGCCTCGGTGCGAGCGCGGGGGTGTCGGCGAGCGCGAGCGTGGGCTCGACGGCCGCGGTCGGCACGACGCCGCTCTCCCTCAGCCAGTCCGGGGACACCGTGGCGGCGGTCGCCGCGCGGGCCGGTGGTGGCGTGTCGTGGAAGGCGGTCGCCGCCGCCAACGGCATCGACAACCCACGGCTGCTCGTCCCCGGCACTGTCATCGACGCCTCGATCAGGACCTCGTGAGACCAAGGAGAACAGATGCCCATCGAGATCCGTGACCTGATCGTCGAGTCCGAGTCGGCCGCGCCGACCGGGGCGACGGGGCCGACCAGGTCCGGCGCGGAACCGGGCCCGGCGCCGATGCAGCCGAGCGCATCCGATGCCGGACGGATGCTCGAGACGCTGCGGCGCGCCGCCACGGACCGCCACGACCGGCGCAGGGCCGACTGATGACCGACCTTACGGCATACGTCTCCACCCCGAGGGTCTCGGTCGGCGGCAGCCTCAACGCCGCCGTCGGCGGCGACCTGGTCTGGATGGAGGTCGAGGAGGACATCGCCGGGATGTGCACGCTGGAGGCGCGGCTGCTCACCCAAGGGCCCGCCGACCCGCCGGCGAACTACCGCTATCTCGACCGGACCGCCCTCGACTTCGGGACCACCCTGTCGGTGCGGATGGGGCCGCAGGGAGCCGACCCGGTCTTCGACGGCCGCGTCACGGCGATCGGGGCGGACTACCCGGGCGACTCCTACGCCACCGTCACGGTCAAGGCGGAGGACGCCTTGCAGGAGCTGCGACTTGCGCGCCGGACCCGCACCTTCGAGGACAGCACCCTGGCCGACATCGCGCAGACCATCGCAGGCGACCACGGCCTCACGGCGCAGGTCGACGTCGACGGCCCCCAGCGCCGGGTGAGCAGCCAGGTCAACCTCAGCGATCTCGCCTTCCTGCGCAGCGCGGCCCAGGCCGACGGCGCGGAGGTCTGGCTCAGCGGCACCACCCTTCACCTGCAGGGGCGGGCGGACCGGGACGCCGGCGAGACCTCGCTGCGCTACGGCGGCGGCGACCTGCTGTCCTTCGCGGTCACCGCGGACCTGGCTCACCAGTGCACCGACGTGACGGTGACCGGCTGGTCGGTGTCGGACAAGGACGCCATCGCCGAGACCGGAGGCGAGGACTCCATCCGCGACGAGCTCGGGGACGGGACCTCGGGGACGGCCATCATCGAGGCCGCGTTCTCGGAGCGTCACGAGCGGCTGGTCGTGGCCGAGCCCCTTGCCTCGGACGACGCCAGGTCGCGAGCCGCCGCGGCGTACCTGGACCGCGCCCGCCGGTTCGTCACGGGAACCGGCACCGCCGCCGGCCGTCCTGAGATC
>NZ_JBFULD010000100.1:0-12303 GCF_056400505.1 Terrabacter sp. P5_B1 | reverse complement strand
CCTCGACGGTGATCCAGAGGATCTCGTGCTGCACGTGGAGACGGCGCAACAGCTCGTCGAGGGCCGGGTCGAGCTCCTTGTCGTCGGCGATGACGAGCAGCACGAGGCGGCGGCGGACGTGGCGCACGATCCAGCGCAGCTGCGTCGCGAGGTTGCTCTGGTCGCCGTCCAGGACCGTCGCGGCGTCGACGGCCCGCAGGAGCAGCTCGAGGTGCACCTCCGACCCGCGCAGGTCGTGCGCAACGGTCGACCCGGCCGTGCCGCGGACGAGCCCGACGAGGTCACCGTGGCGCTGGGCCAGGTAGCCGACGAGACCGGCCGCCGTGATGGCCACCGACTTCTTCGCCTCGCCGCTACGGGTCAGGGCCGCCATCCCGCGCCCGGTGTCGATGACGAGCATGAGGTTCTGCTTGCGCGTCGCGACGTAGCGCTTGACGAGCGGCGTCTGGTGGCGGGCCGTTGCGCGCCAGTCGATGTCGCGTACCTCGTCGCCGGGCACGTAGTCGCGCAGGTCGTCGTAGTCGAGGCTGCGCCCGTGGAAGACCGACGCGTACTCGCCCTCGAGGAGGCTGCGTGACTTGCGGCGCGCGTGGACGAAGAGCTTGCTCTTCACCCGCGTCAGCAGCGTCGTGGTCATGTCGCGTCCGTGGTCAGCGCTCCCGTCAGGGAGTCCGGATCCCGTTGACCATCGCGTCGATGATGCTCTCGACGGCCACCTCGTCGGCGGCCGCCTCGAAACCGAGTGTGACGCGGTGCCGGAGCACCCGGTGCGTCAGCGCCTTGACGTCGTCGGGCACGACGTGGTTGCGCCCGTCGATGAGGGCCCGGGCGCGCGCTGCCCCGGTGAAGGCGATGCTGGCCCGTGGGCTCGCCCCGAAGTCGACGTAGCCGGCCAGGCGCGGCTCGATGTAGTCGCGCGGGTGGCGGGTGACGTAGCCGATGCCGACGACGTAGTTGACGATGGCGGGGTCGACGTAGACGCGGCCCACGAGGCCCTGCAGCCGCTTGACGTCCGCGACCGAGACGACGGGCTCGGACGGCGAGTCGAAGATGCCGGAGTCGATGCGCCGCAGCACCTCGGCCTCCTCCGCCGGCGACGGGTAGTCGAGGACGTCCTTGAGCATGAACCGGTCCATCTGGGCCTCGGGCAGCGGGTAGGTGCCCTCCTGCTCGATGGGGTTCTGCGTCGCGAGGACGAGGAACGGGTCGGGCAGGGCGTAGCTCTTGTCGCCGATCGAGGTCTGGCGCTCCTGCATCGCCTCGAGCATGGCGGACTGGGTCTTGGCGCTGCTGCGGTTGATCTCGTCGAGCAGCACGAAGTTGGCGTGCACCGGGCCCAGCTGGGTCTCGAAGGTGCCGGAGTGCTGGTTGTAGACCTGCGTGCCGACGATGTCGCTCGGCAGCAGGTCGGGCGTGCACTGGATGCGGTGGAACCTGCCGCCGACGGCCTGGGCGATGGTCTGGGCCGCGGTCGTCTTGGCCAGGCCCGGGACGCTCTCGAGGAGCACGTGGCCGCCCGTCAGCAACGCGATGAGCAGCGTCTCCTGCAGTCGGGCCTGCCCGACGACCTTCGAGGCGAACGCCGTGGAGATGGCCTCGACGGTCTCACCGGCCCAGTGCAGCTCGTCGGAGGTCAGGTAGTGCGCCGGTGCCGGCGCCGTGCGGCCCTGCGCCGTGTCGATACCGGCGACGGCGACGTCGTCGTCGGGGGCGTCGGGCGTGCCGGAGAGCTGCTGCGGCTCGTCCGGAACGGCCGCGTCGTCGACAACGGCGTCGGGGAGCACGACGGTGAAGGTGCCCCCGTCGACGTCCGTGTGTCCGGCGCCTCCCGAGACCCCGGTGGGCGCGGCGAACCGCTCATCGGCGACCGACTCCTCGGCGTTGACGTTGCCCACCATCGATCCCCCTTCTCGACGCGCGCCGGCGGGAGAAGTCACGCCGGCAGGGACACATCGTATGCACTGCGTGCCGTGTTGCGCCGACGGTCCCCACACCCGACGGACTCTCGGCGGGCCGGAACGGTGGGGTCAGGCGTCGATGCGCTCCCGGTCGACCTCGGTCGCGGAYTCGATGATGAAGTCCTTGCGCGGGGCCACCTCGTTGCCCATGAGCAGCTCGAWGACGCGCTCGGCAGCCTCGAGGTCGCGCATCGTCACCTTGCGCAGGGTGCGGTGGCGCGGGTCCATCGTCGTGTCCGCGAGCTGGTCGGCGTCCATCTCACCGAGACCCTTGTAGCGCTGCATCGGCTGCTTGATCTTCTTCCCCGACTTCTCCAGGCGGGCGAGCGTGCGGCGCATCTCCGCCTCGTTGAAGGTGTAGATCAGCTCGTTCTTCTTCGCCCCGGCGTTGATCACCTCGAGCCGGTGCAGCGGCGGCATCGCCGCGTAGACGCGACCGGCGTCGACGAGCGGGCGCATGTAGCGGAAGAAGAGCGTCAGCAGCAGCGTGCGGATGTGGGCGCCGTCGACGTCGGCGTCGGTCATGATGATGACCTTGCCGTAGCGCGCGGCAGCCAGGTCGAAGCTTCGGCCGGAGCCCGCCCCGATGACCTGGATGATCGAGGCGCACTCGGCGTTCTTGAGCATGTCGGAGACCGACGCCTTCTGGACGTTGAGGATCTTGCCGCGGATCGGCAGCAGCGCCTGGAACTCGGAGCTGCGCGCCTCCTTCGCGGTGCCCATCGCCGAGTCGCCCTCGACGATGAACAGCTCTGAGCGCTCGACGTCGGTGGTGCGGCAGTCGCGCAGCTTGGACGGCAGGGTCGAGCTCTCGAGGGCGTTCTTGCGTCGCTGGGTCTCCTTGTGAAGACGCGCGCTGATCCGCGACTTCATCTCCGAGACGACCTTCTCGAGCAGCAGCGCAGCCTGGGCCTTGTCGCCGCGCTTGGTCGACGTCAGCCGGTCGGTCAGCTCCTTCTCGACGACCTTGGCGACGATGGCGCGCACGGCGTTGGTGCCGAGGACCTCCTTGGTCTGTCCCTCGAACTGGGGCTCGGCCAGACGCACCGTGACGACGGCGGTCATGCCGGCGAGGATGTCGTCCTTCTCGGGCTTGTCGTTGCCGACCTTGAGCCGCCGGCCGTTGACCTCGATCTGCTTGCGGAAGACCTTGACGATCGACTGCTCGAAGCCCGTGACGTGGGTGCCGCCCTTGGGCGTGGTGATGATGTTGACGAAGGACTGGAGCTTCGTGTCGTAGCCCTGTCCCCAGCGCAGCGCGACCTCGACGCCACACTCGCGCTCGAGCTCGGTGGGGGTCATGTGGCCGTTGACGTCGAGGACCGGGACGGTCTCGGTGAAGGTGCCGGAGCCCTCGAGGCGCCACACCTCGGTGATCGGGGTGTCCGGCGCGAGGAACTCGACGAAGTCGGTGATGCCGCCGTCGTGCTGGAAGACCTCCTCGATCGGGCCCTCCTCGCCGGGCGTGCCCTTGAGCCGGCGCTCGTCGCGGATGACGAGACGCAGGCCGGGGACGAGGAAGGAGGTCTGCCGGGCGCGGCCGAGGATGGCGTCATAGTCGAGCTCTGCGTCCTTGAGGAAGATCTGCCGGTCAGGCCAGAAGCGCACCCGCGAACCCGTGACGCCACGCTTCGCCTTGCCGATGACGGGCAGGGCGCTCTTCTTCTCGTAGGGGGTGAACTCGGAGTCCGGGGAGTGCACCGGTGAACGGTCGGTGAAGGTGCCGGGCTCGCCGCGGCGGAAGCTCATGCCGTACGTCTTGCCGGCGCGGTCGACCTCGACGTCGAGCCGTGCGGACAGCGCGTTGACGACGGACGCCCCGACCCCGTGGAGGCCACCCGTCGCGGCATACGACGCGCCACCGAACTTGCCACCGGCATGCAGCTTCGTGAAGACCACCTCGACGCCGGACAGGCCGGTGCGGGGCTCGATGTCGACGGGGATGCCGCGACCGTTGTCCCGGACCTCGATGGAGCCGTCGCTGCTGAGGATCACCTCGATGCCGGTGCAGACGCCGGCGAGGGCCTCGTCGACCGCGTTGTCGATGATCTCCCACAGGCAGTGCATGAGACCGCGCTGGTCGGTCGAGCCGATGTACATGCCCGGGCGCTTGCGCACGGCCTCGAGGCCCTCGAGGACCTGGAGGTGGCGCGCGGTGTAGTCGCCGTTGCCGGAGGGAGCAGGTCGGGAGGCGGAGGCCACGTGTGTCGATCTCTTTCGGTCGGGAACGGCCAGCGGTAGGGCTGTGGAGGGCTGGCAGGGGAAGCCTAGCCACCACCGCCGACGGCCTACGGGAGGCTCGCGGCTCCCGCCGACGTTGCCCAGGGACCGGGTATGACATCCGTACCGAAGGGCGGCGGCGAATCACCGACACGTAACGATGTTGTGCACGGAGCGTCTCACCGACCGAGCCTCGTCGTCGGGAAGGATTCGACGTGATTCACTGTTGGAACGTCCGCGAGGCGCGAGAGGTCCACCGGATGGACCGATCGGGTGTCGTAGGTACATGGCAGGGTTTCCCTCCGGGGAACCCCCGAGGGAGGAAAGAGGCGAACACGATGACGACAGCACTGGCACCCGAACTGACCGCTGCTGACCGCTGCGACCGATGTGGGGCTCAGGCCTACATCCGCGCCCGCCTCGTTTCCGGCGGAGAGCTGCTCTTCTGCGCGCACCACGGTCGGGAGCACCTCCCGGCGCTGAAGGACAAGGCTCTCGACATCCGCGACGAGACGGACCGACTCACCGAGATCCCGGGATCCGCTCCCGTGGACGAACGCTGAGTCCGACAGGCGATCTCCGACCCGGCCCTTCCTGACCCCATCCTGATCCGTACGCCGCCGACGACTGTCCTGTGATCACCGCGACGAACGTCCTCGTTCTGCTTGCGATGGTCTTGGGTACCGTCGGCATCGTCGTCCCGGTGCTTCCGGGACTCATCGTGGTCTGGGGCGCGACGCTCGTGTGGGCGCTCGAACGTCAGGACGGGCCGGGTTGGCTCGTTCTCGGCATCGCCACGGTTTTGTATGCCGTGGGCCTGGTTGCGAAGTACGTCCTCCCAGGGCGACGGATGAAGTCAGCCGGGGTCGATGGCGCCGTCGTGGCGGTCGCGCTGGCCGTGGCCGTGCTCGGCTTCTTCGTGGTGCCGGTCGTAGGTGCCCCGCTCGGCTTCGTCCTGGCGGTCTACGTCCTCGAACTGGTCAAGCACCGCGAGCACCGTGCGGCTTGGCGGGCCACCGGACAGGCGATCCGAGCCGTCGGCCTCAACATCGGCATCGAGTTGGCGACCGCCTTCGCCATCATCGCGACGTGGGGCGTGGCCGTCTACGTCACCCGCCCCTAGCGCGCCGGCGCCCGGCTGGTCACGGGAGACGCAGTCCCGGGAGACGCAGAAGAACCCTGACGACGCCCGTCAGGGTTCTTGTGCAGGTGGATGGTGGAGGCCGACGCGTCACCACTGGTCGCGGCGGCGCTTCTCCCAGCGTTCTTCGAGGCGCTCCATGAAGGTGCCCGCCCTGGGGGTGCTGGCCTTGACCTTGCCAGCACGGGGCTTGGTCGTGCCGTCGCTGCCGACGGCGGCGAGCTTGGTCCGGGAGGGCGTGATGGCGTAGACGATGCCGGCCACCATGATCGCGAAACCACCCGCACCCAGCCAGATGTTGCTGCTCATCGCCGAGAACACGACCAGGGCCAATCCCGCCACACCGGCGACGACGCCCACGACGACGCGACCCCGGCCGAGACCCCGCGACTTCGTCTTCTCGATGCGTGACGCGAATCGAGGGTCTTCTGCGTAGAGGGCCTCCTCCATCTGCTGGAGGAGCGCTTCCTCGTGTTCCGAGAGTGCCACTCGGCACCTCCCTGGTGCGAAATCGACTGTGCCTTGATCGTATGCCGGAACCGACCGACACGGACCTGTTTCCCTCAGGATAGGTCCCGCCGCTCGCGTTGGGAACCCGAGGTCCGATCAGGCATGAGTGACGCTGGACGCACCGATCCCGCACCGAAGCGGGCGCTCGCGCGGTCGACGGCTCGGTCGGCCTCGCGCCACCCGTGCTCGGGCTCGTCGAGGGTGGCCTGGATGGGGGCCACGGCCGACGGCACGAGGCCCTCGAGGCGGACGCCGACGAGCCGGATCCGGGCCCGCTGGAGGCCGAGCCGGTCGTAGAGCTCGCGGGCGGTGGCGAAGATGTCGCGGGACACGTCGGTGTGGTGGCGCAGCGTCTTGGCCCGGGTGATGGTCGTGAAGTCGGCGAACCGGACCTTGATCGACACGGTGCGTCCCATCATCCCGGCGGACCGGGCCCGGGCGGCGGTCCGGTCGGCGAGGCGCAGCAGCTCGCGGTGGATGCGGATCGGGTCGTCGATGTCGTGGGCGAAGGTCTCGTCGGCGCCGATCGACTTCTCGCGCCTCTCCGGCACGACGGACCGGGGGTCGCGGCCCCACGCGAGGTCGTGCAGGCTCCGGCCAGCCACGTCGCCGAGGGCCCGCTGGAGGGTCTCGACGGGAGTGTGGGCGAGGTCGGCCACCGTGCGCAGGCCGAGGCGGTGCAGGTGCTCCTCGGTCTTGTCGCCGACGCCCCAGATCGCACCGACCGGCAGCTGGTGCAGGAACGACACGACCTCCTCGCGGGGCACGACGATGAGCCCGTCCGGCTTGGCGAGGTTGGAGGCGAGCTTGGCGACGAACTTCGTCGAGGCCACCCCCACCGAGCACGTGATGCCCTGCTCGTCGGCGATGGTGTCGCGCAGCTGCTCGGCGATCTGGGTGGGACGCCCCAGTCGGCGTAYGGCCCCGGACACGTCGAGGAAGGCCTCGTCGAGCGAGAGTGGCTCGACGCTGTCGGTGATCGTGGCGAAGGTGGCCATGACGGCCTCGGAGATGGCGGCGTAGCGACGATGGTCGGGCTCGATGATGACCGCCTGCGGGCAGAGTCGCTGGGCACGCGCCATCGGCATGGCCGAGGTGACCCCGAAGGCGCGCGCCTCGTAGGTCGCCGAGAGCACGACGGAGCGACCGCTCGCCCCGCCGATGATGACGGGTCGGCCCCTCAGCTCCGGGCGGGAGATGAGCGAGGCGGACGCGTAGAAGGCGTCCATGTCGACGTGCAGGACGGTGCAGCCGGTGTCGTCGGGCGGCTCGGCGTTCCGCCGGGTCGGTGCGGTGAACTGGCGGCGGCTCATCGTCGGACCACCCGACGGGGCGACGGGCTCACCACGGCCTGGTCGGTCGCGGGCCGGTCAGTCGCGACGCGCGACGACGTGGAGGGCATTGCCGAGGGTTCGGAGGAMCTCGCGCCCCGGGCCGGAGACGAGCAGGTCGTCGAGCTCGGCCAGGGCGACACGATCGGCCTCGGAGTCGATGAGGGAGGCCGGTACGAGATGGCCCAGGATGTTGGTGCCCCGGATCCGGACGTCGGTGAAGCCGGCGTCGGCGAGGAGGGTCTCGAGCTGCTCGACGTCGAAGCGACGCGGAAGCGGGTCGGTGCTGCCCCAGCGGCCGGACGGGTCGACGAGGGCCGCGCGCGCCTGCCCGTACTCGCCGGCGATGGCCTTGGCGAAGACGACGGACAGCCGGCCGGAGACGAGCAGCGAGAGGACGCCACCCTCCCCCAGGGCCTCGGCGATGGCGTGGAGCGTGGCTGCGGGGTCGTCGACGAACTCCAGCGTGCCGTGGCAGCAGGCGAGGTCGACACGACGGCCGGCGAGGACGGCGCCCAGTGAGTCGCCGTCGCCCTGGACGGCGGTGATGCGGTCGACGATGCCGGCCTCGTGAGCCCGGCGGCCGAGCGACGCGAGGGCGTCGGGGCTGGGGTCGACGACGGTGACGTGGTGCCCGGCCTCGGCGAGCGGGACGGCGACGCCACCGGTGCCACCCCCGAGGTCGAGCACCTCGAGGGGACGGCCGAGGCGGGTCGTGCACTCGTCGGCGATGCGACCCACGGCCGAGACGACCGCCGACGGCCGGACCCCTCCACGTCGCTGGGGGCGCTGCTCGTCGGGCACGGGATCCTCCGTCTGGGAACGTGGTACGCGTGGTGCCGCGTGTGGTTCGTGTGCGTCCTCACCCTAGTGCCCCGAGCTTCCCGGGCTCGCGTGCCACAGCTTGCGTGGCGGGCCACCGACGGTTTCGGTGGGCACGAGCCGACTCGTGCCGCGAGGTCCCCTGACGTCGTCGCCCGCCGGCTTGATGTCGGCGTACGGCGACTGCTTGAACCCCGAGGCGTGGACGAGCACGCGCCGCCCGTCCGGCCCCTCACCCACCCCGGCCGGAGCCCCGTCGGGGCCGGCGAGGGCAGTGACGCGCTCCCACGCCGCTCGGTCGGCGGCGTCGAGCGCGTCACGGACGGCGGTGATGCCACCGGCGGTCCACGCGTCCTGCAGGGCCGAGAGCTCCCACGCGCCGGTGGCCCGGATCGAGACGCCGCGCGGCCCGGTGCGTCGCACGACCCCGCGGCAGAGCAGCAGCCACGAGTGGAAGACGGTGGCGGCATACGGTCCCTGGACGTCCTCGAAGAAGGTGAGGTCGGCCGGGCCGGTGGCGTCGTCGAGCGTGAGGAAGACGACGCGTCGCCCGGTGCGGATCGGTGGGGTCTGGGTGGCGACCTTGACCCCGGCGACGAGGACCTCGCGGCCGCTGCGTCCGGAGAGCAGGTCGCGCGCCCGGGTCACGCCGAGCGCGTCGAGCAGCGGACCGTAGAAGTCGACGACGTGGCCGCTCGCGTCGAGGCCGAGCACCTCGAGCTCGGCCCGGACCTGCTCTGGACCGGTCATCTCGGGCAGGCCGCTCGTCGCGGAGAGGCGTGGCGTGTCGCCGAGGTCGAGCGTCAGCTGGGTCGCGATGTGCCCGGGCGCCCCCGCGGAGGCCTGGGACTGCGCGGCCGCGAGGGCCCGGATGTCGCCGGTGGCCGAGACCGACGTGACCCGCCCCCGCGTCGAGGCCGGCCCCGATGACCGGCTCGCCGCCGAGACCCGGCGGGAGGACCGGCGCGACGAGCGCTGTGACGACGACCACCGGTCGAGCTCGGCGACGTGGAGCAGCAGGTCGCGCCGGGTGACGCGCCCGCGACGGCCGAGGCCGCCCCGGGTGCGCCCCACGACACCGGACCCGCTCTCGTCGAGCCGTGACGGCCCCCCGAGGTCGATGTCGTGCAGGGAGTCGAATCCCCCTGCGAGCACGAGCTTCTCGGCGATCGGGCGGGACACGTGAGCGCGCTGCCAGAAGTCGGAGAGGCTGGAGTAGGGCTGGCCGGCGACGATCTGCGCGACCTCGGCCTCGCTGATGCCGTGGACGTCCGCGAGCGAGAGCCGGATGGCCTCACCGCCGTCGTCGGTGCGTTCGAAGCGGTAGGCACCGGTCGAGACGTTGACGTCGAGGCCGAGGATCGCGATGCCGAAGGTGCGGGCGTCGTCGAGGATGAGGCGCTTGGGGTACATCCCCGGGTCGTGGGTCAGCACCCCGGCGAGGAAGGCGGCCGGGTGGTGCGTCTTGAGCCAGGCCGACTGGTAGGTCGGCAGGGCGAACGCGGCGGCGTGGGCCTTGCAGAAGCCGAACGACGCGAAGGCCTTGAGGACCTCCCAGATCTTGTCGGCGACGTCGGGGGCGTAGCCGCGAGCCCGGGCCGCGGGGCGCCACCACGCCTCGATCCGTTTCTGCCCGTCGGGGGTGCCGAGCGCACGCCGCACCTCGTCGGCCTGGGCGAGGGTCACTCCGGTCGTCTCGGCGACGATCATCAGCACCTGCTCGTGGAAGACGACGACGCCCTCGGTCTCCTCGAGCGCAGGCACGAGCGTCGGGTGGAGGTAGGAGGGGTCCTTCCACCCCTGCCGCGCGTTGAGGAAGGGGATGATCATGTCGCTCTTGACCGGGCCGGGTCGGAAGAGCGAGATGTCGATGATGAGGTCGTCGAAGCTGCGCGGCCCGAACTTGCCGATGAGCTCGCGCTGCCCGGGGCTCTCGATCTGGAAGCAGCCGAGGGTCTTCGTCGAGCGGACGAGCTCGAAGGTCGGCTCGTCGTCGAAGGGCACCTGGCTCTCGTCGTCGAGGTCGATGTGGTCGCCGTCGACCCGCTCGACCTCGTCGATCGCGTGGGCCATCGCCGACTGCATCCGGATGCCGAGGACGTCGAGCTTGAGCAGCCCCATCTCCTCGACGTCGTCCTTGTCGAACTGGCTCATCGGGAAGCCGAGCCAGCTCGCCTCCACCGGGGTGCGGTCGAGCAGGACGGAGTCGGACAGCACGACCCCGCAGGGGTGCAGGGCGATGTGCCGGGGCAGCCCGTCGAGCCGCTCGACGATGTCGAACATCAGCTGCAGGCGCGGCACGTCGAGGCCGCTCGCCCGCAGCTCGGGCAGCTCGGCGAGGGCGTGGCGCACGTTGCGGGCCGCGATGTGCGGGAAGGCCTTGGCCATGGCGTCGACCTCGGGCGGGGGCAACCCGAGCGCAGCACCGGCGTCGCGGATCGCGTGCCGCACCCGGTAGGTGTCCATCATCGAGACGCACGTGACGCGGTCGCCGCCGAAGTGGTCGAGGATGCGCTCGTAGATCTCGGTGCGGCGGGCGGACTCGACGTCGATGTCGATGTCGGGCAGCTCGGCGCGCAGCGGTGAGCAGAAGCGTTCCATGAGCAGGCCGTGCCGCATCGGGTCGACGCCGGAGATGCCGAGGAGGTAGTTGACGAGCGACCCGGCGCCCGACCCCCGGGCCGCGACCCGCACCCCCATCTCCCGGATGAGGTCGCAGACCTGGGCGACGGTGAGGAAGTAGGTCGCGTAGCCGAGCGTCTCGATGACGCCGAGCTCGTCCTCGAGCCGGTCGCTGACCGCGGCGAGCTCGCTCTCGGTGCGGCCGGGGTAGCGGGTCGGGATGGACTCGCGGCACCGGCGCGCGAGGACGCGGTGCGGGTTGGTGCCGGGCCGGATGCCGAGGATGCCCGGCTCGGGCAGGTGCACCGAGCCGATGCCGAGGTCGGCTCGTGGGTCCTGGACGCACTCGGCGGCGAGCGCCGTGGTGCGGGCGAGCAGCTCGCGCGCCTGCTCGCGGGCGAGTGACCCTCCGCCGACGAGACCGGGCCCGGAGACCTGCACGACGTCGAGGGCGAGCGCGTGCATGAGCGGTGTCGGGGAGAGGTGCCCGGCCGTCGTGACGCGGTCGAGGTGGCGGGCGTCGAGGGCGACGAGCCGGCGGGCGGCGTCGAGGACGTCGACGATGGCGGCGTCCTGGGGGTCGGTGTGGCGCACCGCCGCCGTGATGACGCTCGGCACGCCGACCTCTCGGGCCAGCGCGAGCATGCGTGCGGCCTGGCCGAGGCTGCCGGGCTGGTGTTCCGGTCCGCCGTGGCACACCACCTCGACGACGACGGCACCCCGCGGGAGCAGCGCCACCCAGCGCTCGAGTGCCGCTCGGGCGCGGTCCCGCCGCTTGGCGAGCACCGCCCGACCGACGTCGGAGTCGGGTCCGAGGAGCACGACGAGGCGAGAGGGGCTGCCGTCCGCCACCGGGGACGTATGCCGTCCGCCGCGACCGTCGGGGCGACCGTCCTCGGAAGAGGGCGACGAGGGCGACGAGGGCGACGAGGGCGACGAGGGCGACGAGGGCGAAGAGGGCGCCGAGGGCGACGAGCGTGCGTGCTCGGCCACGAGGCTCGCCGTCGTGACGGGGTTGCCGCGCTCACCGCGCAGGTGGGTCGCGGTGACGAGCCGGCAGAGCGCTGCCCATCCCGCGCCCGGAGCGAGGCCGCTACCGCTGCCTCGCGCCAGCATCGTGACGCGAGGCAGCCGCGGGTCGACGAGCGCGCCACCACGCACCGGTGTGCGCACGGGACGGTGGCGTTCAGGCTGCTCGGGCCCGATGGCGAGGTCGACACCGAGGATCGGGGCGACGTCGTGCTCCATGCACGCGCGCACGAACTTGACCGCGCCGTAGAGTCCGTCGCGGTCGGTCAGGGCGAGAGCCGGCTGGCCGAAGGCGGCCGCCCGTTCGACGAGCTGGTGGGGCCTGGCCGTGCCGTAGCGCATGGAGTAGCCCGAGGCGACGTGCAGGTGCACGAAGCTCTCGCCCGTGGCGCTGCTGGTCATGATGGTGGTCATGCTGGTCGTCACGCCCCGCTCGCCCGGCTTCTCGAGACGGGCGTGATCGACTGCGGCAGGGGGACCGTGAGCGGGACACCGAGCAGGTCCTGGACGATCTCGAGGAACATCTCGGCCTGGCGCAGCAGGTCGTCGGCCTCGCGTGCACTGATGTGGCCGCCGCGGTCGATGACCGACCGGTGAGCCGAGCAGGCCGCGAAGAAGGCGGCCCACTCCCCCAGCTCGGGCGCGACACCGGGCAGCACCTGCCAGACGC
>NZ_JBFULD010000099.1:0-12430 GCF_056400505.1 Terrabacter sp. P5_B1 | reverse complement strand
GTCGGGTCGACGAACCCGGGTGTGTCGGTGACCTTGGTCAGCTCACCGCCGTCGGTGCCCATCGCGGTCTGGATGACCGAGCCGGCCGGGTGCAGCGCACCCGGGCCGCCCACGACCCCCATGTCCCACACGTCCGTCGTGTTGGTCGTCCCGTCCGGCAGGGTGCCGCCGATGCCTTCGACGTAGCCGCCGACGTAGGTTCCGGCGCGGTTGTCGTTGAAGACGTTGTCCAGCAGGACCGGGTTGCTGAAGGTCGCCTGTCCAATGGTCCGCGTGGTGCTGAACCCCGCGAACCCGGTGCTGTTCAGCCGGGCCATGAGCTGGTCGCTGTTCGGCCCGGTCGACAGGCCCGCGGGCGCGGGCTTCCCGTCGGAGGTGACCGCCGTCGCCGTCGTCATGTTGCCCGCGACGGTGTTGTTGACGAACCGGACGAACGGTGCGTCGTCGAGGGCGACGCCGCCACCCTCGTGCGCCGAGACGTTGTTGGTCACGGTGTTGTTCGTGATCGTGATCCACTGCGGGTCGTTCTTCGTGACGTGCGAGCCGGCCACCTGGAGGAGGCGGATGCCGCCTCCGTCGTCGCTGGCGATGTTGGCGTCGATGACGTTGCCGTCGAGGGTCACCGGCCCGGTGCCGTTGCTGAGCCCGGTCGGCGTTGCCGGCAGCTCGCCGGCGAGCATGATCGCGCCGCCCTCGTCGTACGAGCTGTTGAACCAGACGGTGTTGCCCGAGATGGTCCCGCCGGCGCTGCCGAGCGGATTCGCCTGGTAGCCGAAGGCCGTCATGGCGCCGCCGTACTCCGCGGAGAAGTTGCCGCAGATGGCGTTGTGCTGGACCTTGTAGCCGTCGCTGCCGGTGAAGAGCCCGATGCCGCCGGCGAGGTTGGTCCCACCGTTGTTGAGCACCTGGTTGTCGGCAATGACCGTGTCGTAGTTGCGGTTGTCACCCGTGTAGGGGGTGCCGACGCGGATGCCGCCGCCGTAGCTGCCGCTGTTGCCGACGACGACGTTGTCAGTGATCCGGGTGCTGCGGTTGTTGTTGTGGAGGTAGATGCCACCGCCCTGGGTCACGAGGGCACCGGTGGCGCCGTACGGCGTCTTGATGCCGCCCGTGAGGACGTTGACGTTGCCGGGGAAGTCGGTCTGCGCTCCGCCGGTGACCTGCAGTCCGTCGATGGTGACGGGGTATGCCGCGTCGGACACGGGTGCCCGCGGGTCGTCGAGCACGGTGATCGTCGCGGCATCCGGCACGTCGAGCTCACCGCTGTAGGTGAGCGAGCCGAGCAGGTTGAGCCAGGCCGTGCCACCGGGCAGGTCCGGGCTGAAGCCGGAGCCATCGATGATCGAGCCGGCAACCCACTTCTGCGAGCCGTTCGTCTGCGGAATGAAGCCGCCGGGGCCGACGCCCTGGATGGCGACGCGGTGGTGGACGAGGAGGTTCTCGTTGTACTCCCCGCGGGGGTTGAGCGCGGTCGGGGCGCCCGGCCAGACGACGACGAGCCAGTACTTGCTGCCCGAAGTCGGCTTGGCCGCCTCGAGCGCGGCCTGGACCGTGGCGTGCGGCTTGCCCGGGCCCACCTCGACCACGTTCGGGTTGGCGGCCGTCGAGGCGTTGTTGCCCGGCGCGGTGCCGAGGTTCCAGATCGTGATTCCGTTGAACGTCGACCGCTTGGAGCCGTTGGTGATCGACACCTTGAGGGCGCCGTTCGTGCTCGAAGTGGTCTTGCCCGTCGTCAGAGCCGGAACGGTGAACGAGATGCTCGTGTCGGACCAGCTGGGGACGGTGACGCCGGGGACGGCTTGGCCGGTGGCGTTCGTCAACGTGACGGAGCCGGTGCCCTGGGTCGCCCCGAAGCCCTTCCCCGTGACGGTGACGGTGCGTCCCGTGCCCGTCGGGCGGACGTACGGGTGGTCCACCGCGAGCAGCTGCGGGTCGGTCGTGCCGAGGTCACAGCGTGCCGGGTTCGACGCGGTGGTCCCGGGCGCGAGCACCGTCGCCGCCGCCTGGGTGGGCGCCGTGTCGGTCACGGTGTAGAGCCCGGGCCAGCCCTGGAAGTTCGTGCTGATGGTGCGGTAGGCCGGGTTGTAGTCCGGGTTCGGGTCACCCGGCCCGCCGGGGTCGTTACCGGTGAAGCGGTACATGTTCGGGCACGGACCGGCCGGCACCGGGCAGTTGTAGGTGCTCGTCGACGGCTCGAGGGCCTCGTACATGCCGTTGAAGTCGGTGTGGGTGGTGTCGACGAGGCGCCCGCTCCAGTCGTAGAGACCGACGGGGACGTTGGGCAGGCCCTGGGCCTCGCCGAAGTTGGCGCTCCGCTTGTCCAGGGACAGGCCGAGGTCGTTGATCGTCAGGCCCCAGAAGTGCGTCGGGATCGGGACGGCCGTGAAGAGGTTGAAGTTCGGCGCCACGGTCTGGCCGCTCCGCACGGTGATGAGCTTCGCGTCGCACAGCGGCCGGTCCTGACCCTCGAAGGGGCTGCCGCCGCCGGCGATGAAGGCCGGGTCGGTGACGCGGACGGTGTGGAGTGCGCCGGCGCAGGCGGAGATGATGCCGGCGCCCTGCGACGGCGGCTGGGTCGGCGGAAGCGGGTCGTTGCCCGTGCCGGGACCGTCGGAGGCGGCCTCGGTCGCCGTCGGCGGGAAGTTCTCCTGGGCGAGGTAGCTGTCGCCGTCGAAGACGTTGACGTCCTCCTCGCGGGTCACCTGGTACATCGGCTTGCCGTCGACCGGGTCCTTGGGCACCTCGACGGCCACGATGTAGTCGCCGGCGGACAGGTCACCGAAGCCGTAGTTGCCGTTGACCGTCTGGCTGGCAGCCCCGGGCGTGCTGTCGGACGCGCCGGCCTGCACCCCCATCATCGGGGCCTCGACGCAGAGGTTGTTGGCCGCCGCCCCGGACTCGGGCAGGGCGAGCTGGTCGCTCAGCTCGGTGCCGTCCCACTGCCGGGCCGTGCAGCCGCGCGGCGCTGCCCACTCCTCGCTCGTGTACTTGTCCTGCTCCTGGCCCTTGACGAGCGCTCCGCGCTCCGGGTCGGGGTTCGGGATCGTCTGCGGCACACCGGGGGTCGTGCTCGCGTCGTAGGCCGGGTTCGGCACCGACATCGGCACGATGGCCTTGCCCTGCCGGCAGGAGTTCGCGATGTCCTCGGCCGTCGTCGCGGCACAGGGGACGGACGCGTAGACGTGGACGTTCACGTCCGGGATGCCGGGCTGGTACGCCTCGCTGACCGCGTCGGCGGGGTCGAGCTCGTTGCGGGTCGTGTCGTAGGAGACCGTCGCGGCGATGCCCCCGTTCTCGTTCGCGGCGTAGGGCTCGACGCCCCAGTCGATCCGCCCGGAGAGGCCGATGACGGGCAGGAAGTTGATGTCCACGAGGCCACCCAGGATCGTCGTGGGAGCGTCCTCGTTGTCGGCCTGGTAGGTCACTCCGGTGGTCCGGTAGCGGGTGTTGAACGCCTCGAGGACGAGCCACTTGCTGAGCGGGTAGCCCTCCTGGATGTCGTAGACGCCCTGGTCGTTCGTGGTCACCGTGTTCGTGTACTGGTCCATGAGCGTGTTGTCGCGCTCGCGGACGGTCAGCGCGAACTGCGGCACCGCAGCCTCGCCGGGGTCTCGCTTGCCGTTGCCGTTGTCGTCGACGAAGACGGTGCCGCGCACGTGGGTGAACCAGCCCACGAGCATCTTGTTGCCGACGTTGACGAGGTCACCGCCGGAGACCTCGACGTTGAAGCTCCACAGGATGTAGTCCTGGTTGTCGTCCCAGATGGTCAGCTGGTAGGTGCCGTCCGGGACGTTCTTGATGTCGAACGAGCCGTTGGCCGCGCCACGGCCGACGTAGATGGCCGCGTCTCCACCTGTGAGGTCCGACAGCGCGACCCACGGCGACGGGATCGGCCCAGCGGACTTCGCCCCGGCCCACCCGGTCTCGGGGACGACCTGGCCGTTCTGGCCGCCGATGTAGGGCAGGCCGGCGACGGCGACGCCCTTGATCTCACCGGTCGGCGCATTCTTCTTCGGCACGGTCATCGCCTTGACGCGGACGAAGCCGAACTGGGTGGCAGGGACGGGCTCGGCCCCCTTCATGAACTCGGTGTCGAGGCCGGTGTCGCCCTCCTGCACCCAGATGTCGTGGTCGTGGCCGCCCTCGAGGGTCGTCGTCTGGACCCAGCCCGACTGGCCGGCCGGCGGGGAGACGGTGGCGCCGTAGCGGTTCGGGCCGAGGTTGGGGATCGTGATGACGCCCGAGCGGTCACTCGTGCACGTCCCGGTCGAGCGCCTCGTGTCGACAACGGGCTTGCCGTCGGCGCCGAACAGCATGCGTCCGCCTCTGTCGTGCTGGTAGACGGTGCACAGGGCGTTGCCGTAGTAGTCGGTGCTCACCAGTCCGAGGACGTCGGTGAGGTTGCCGGTGAAGCCGGCCAGTCCCTGCTCCGCGTCCGCCTCGTAGGTGCCGTCGGTCGGGACGTTGTCGTTGAAGACCTGGATCTTGATGGTCGCCAGCGGCAGCGGCAGGGGCTGCATCCCGACGCTGACGACGCCCTGGAGCCCGGGCTTCACGACGAAGTGCGCACCGTCGATCTTGTAGCCGTCCGCGGTCACGGAGACGAGGTACTTCCCGGGGGCGAGGCCGCCCAGGACGTGGCTGGCGCCGAGGTCGTTCTGGTCGCCTTGGGCGACGATCTTCGAGTACCCGGACGTCGGGCGGACGGACGGCCACGGGCAGCTGTCGGCATACGGCTCGGTCGGGTCACCTGCCGCCGGGTTGGCGGGCTTGGTGCTCCCGCCCGGTGCCCGCGACGGCAGGCAGCGGTCGAGGAGCGGCGCGGCCGCCGTGCCCGGGTCGCCGGTGCTGTCCTCGTTGATCAGCCACTGGTATGCCGTGACGGCGTCACCCTTGTGGACACCCGTCGCAGGTCCGACCGTGCGCGCGCTCGTCACCGCCAGGGAGATGCAGCCCTTGTCGGCCGCGGTCGTCGTCGGGCACGGGCCCGCGGTCGGGGTCACTGCCGCGACTGGTGCGGCCGGCTTGGCCGCGRCCGGCGCGGGAGCCGTGACCGTGCTGGCCGCCGAGCTCGACGCGGCGGCGGAGGCCACCGGCCCACCCACCTGGGCCACTCCGGCGATGGCGAGCGCGCTCAGGCTCGCGATGACTGAAACGGAACGCCTGCGCAGCTTCGACACGTCCACGGCAACCCCCACGTGATGCGGCGGGCTCGGTGCGAGCCCGCTGTCCCGCGAACGTCGCAGGCGTCGTCCCGGCGCACGGACGAGACGGGTCGCAGGCTCAGCCAACTGTCACCGATCCGGTGGCCGTCGCCTCAGGGATGCGTCACCGCTTCGGTAGCGCACCGTCATAAATCCGTCATCTTGGTGCCCGATATGCGGTGGTGCGTCCGGGTGTGGGAAGGCGGCTCGCACCAGTTGTGGCTCTTTTGCATCCCGCGTACGTCGGCGCGGACCCATACTGATCCGCATATCGGGGAGGGGGGTCTCTCATGGCTACGGTGATGGTCGTAGACGACGAGGAAAGAGTCCGAACACTGCTGGCGAAGTCGCTGTCGTCGCAAGGTCACACGGTGGTGACCGCGGCGTCTGCGGGTGCAGCCATCGACCGGCTGGAGTCCAAGGCCGTCGACCTGGTCGTCCTCGACCTGGTCATGCCCGGTCTGGGGGGCCTGGCCGTGCTGAACGCGATGAACGAGAGCAAGAAGACGACGCCCGTCATCGTGCTGTCGGGGGTCACCGACGTGGCGTCCCGCGTCGAGGCCCTCGACCGGGGCGCCGTCGACGTCGTGTCCAAGCCGTTCAGTCTGACCGAGCTGCTCGCTCGCGTGCGACGCAACGTCGGGCTGCCACGCACGATGCCCGACGACCGCTGTCTGGAGGTGGGCGGCATACGCCTCGACGTCGGACGGCGCCGCGCGACGTTCCGCTCGGTCAGCGCCTCGCTCACGGAGCGGGAGGTCAGCCTGCTCGCGCACCTCATGCGGCGCGCCGGACAGGTGTGCCACCGGGAGGAGCTGCTCCACGACGTCTGGCAGCTCGACTTCGACCCGGGGAGCAACGTCGTCGAGGTCTGCGTCGGGAGGCTCCGGGCCAAGCTCGGGCAGGACATCCCGATCGAGACGCTGCGCGGCGTCGGCTACGGCCTCTACGAGGACGCCTGATGCTGCGCCACCGGATGGTGCTGCTGTGGGGTGTCGTCGCAGCGCTCAGCTCGGCGGCGATGATCGCCCTGCCCGGCAGCGAGACGGTGCCCTACCACATCGGGTGGGCCGCCTTCGCACTCTGCTTCGGCCTCGAGCAGTGGAGCTCGCGCTCCACCTGGGTCGGCCTGGGCCTCTTCACCGGGGTGACCGGGGCGATCCTCGTCAACCGGGTCACCACGGGCGTGCTCGACTGGCAGGAGACGACGGAGATCCCGCTCATGCTGCTGCTCATGGTGCTGATGATCTGGCACGTGCGACGCCGGCAGCAGGCGCTGTCGGACCTCACGGACCTCGCGGCGCGCGAGCGGGCGGACTCGACGATGCGCGAGCTGCTCACCCAGCGCACGTCGCACGAGATGCGGTCGCCGCTCATGATCTCGCGTGGCTACGTCGAGCTGCTCATGGACCGGACTCCGGCGGGCGAGGACCTGGCGGACCTGCAGGTGGTCGACGAGGAGCTGTCGCGGCTGACCCGGGTGTGCGAGCGCCTCGTGCGCAGCATGCGCGTGGAGCTGGACCTCGAGATCACCGAGATCGACATCCACGCGGTGCTCCAGCAGACGGCCCGACGGTGGTCGACGGTCGCCCCGCGACACTGGCAGGTCGAGTCGCCGGCGGTGACCCTCGATTGCTCGCCGGAGCGGCTCAGGGCCTGTCTCGACACCCTCATCGAGAACGCGCTGCGCTACACCGAGCGCGACGACGACACCGTGATGCTCTACGCCCGCCCGATGCGCGACGCCATCGCCATCGGGGTCGCCGACTCCGGGCGTGGCTTCAGCACCGACACACTGCGCACGGCTGCCGGGCAGGACCACGAGCGGCCGGTGGCGCACATTCTCGACGGCGTGCGCGACGACCTGTCGCAGACCGGCCTCGGCCTCTCCCTCGTGCGCGACGTCGCGACCCGCCGCGGTGGATGGGTCCAGCTGGGGGTGTCGCCGTGGGGTGGGGCGGACGTGGCGATCATCTTCCCGCTCGTCCGGCGGGCCGCGGTGGGGCAGACCTCTTGGCCGACCCCGGTGGCCGCGCCGACCATCCCTCAGAAGGTGTCTTCGTGGAGCTCCGGGACGGCCCGGACGCCGGAGCCAGGGACCCACCGGAGTCGCACGACCTGACCCGGCCGCAGCTGCGCGGCACGCGACACCGACGCCGGGGTGAGCACCGCGACGACGGGGTAGCCGCCCGTCACGGGGTGGTCGGCGAGGAAGACCACAGGCTCGCCACCGGGTGGCACCTGCACCGCCCCGGCGACCATGCCCTCACTCGGGAGCTCGCGGTCGGCATACGTGCTCTTGCGGTGGATCTGCTTGCCCTCCAACCGAACTCCCACCCGGTTGCTCCGCGACGAGACGGTCCAGGAGCCGCTCTCGAGGTCGGTCAGGTCGCACCAGTCGGCGCGTGGTCCGGGGACCACGTCGAGCACGACGTCGCCGTCGGTCACCGGCGGCTGGGGCGCCACCTCGACGACCGGGAACGTCCGTGGCGCCGGGCCCACGGCGAGCACGTCACCCACGGCCGGGACGGCCGGCCCGAGCCCCGAGAGGGTGTCCGTCGACCGCGACCCGAGGACCGGGGGGACGGCGATGCCGCCGCGCACCGCGAGCCACGTGCGCAGCCCCACTCGAGGCGTCCCGAGGGTGAGCACCTGACCGTCGGCGAGGACCACGGGCGCGGCGTGGGGGACGGCACGGCCGTCGATGTCCGCCGGGCACAGCGCGCCGGTCAGCGCGACGAGCAGGTCCCCATGGGCACGGACCGACAGGCCTCCGAGCGTGACCTCGAGCGAGGCCGGCGCCGCGGCGCCGACGGGTGGGTGGTCGACGTCGAGCAGGTGCCCCACGAGGCGCAGACCGAGCAGGTATGCCGTGGGGTCGGCCGCGCCGGAACGCCCCACTCCCATGCCGGCCAGGCCAGGACGGCCGGTGTCCTGGACGAGGGTGAGCGGACCGGTGGCGAGGACCTCGAGGCCACGGACACCTACCCTGTCGGCCGGCCGGCTCGGACCTCGGGCCGTGCTCGGCCCCGTGACGGCTGTGGCGTCGGGGACGTCGGGGCCATCGGGGACGACGGGGCCACTCGACGGAGCCGACGCGTCGACGGCGACGAAGCGCACCGACCGCCCGGGAGCGAGCAGCGACGGAGGGTCGCGGTCGACGTCCCACAGCACGGCGTCCGTGGTGCCGAGCAGCTGCCAGCCTCCGGGCGACGCGTGCGGGTAGATTCCGCTGAACTCGCCTGCGAGAGCGACGGATCCGGCCGGAACGGAGGCACGCGGCTCGGACCGGCGGGGGACCGCCAGCCGGGGGTCACCACCGACGAGGTAGGCGAAGCCCGGCGCGAAACCGCCGAAGCCCACGCGCCAGGGCGTGCTCGTGTGCGCCAGCACCACCTCGTCCGGCGACAGGCCGGTGAGCCGCGCCACCTCCTCGAGGTCGGGTCCGTCGTAGCGCACCTCGACCTCCACGACGTCCTCGCTCTCCGGAGGGCCCGTGACGTCGACGTGCAGGGCAGCCTCCCGGCAGGCCCGGCCGACCTCGGCTCGCCGCGTCGGCTGGCGCAGCACGACGAGCAGCGAACGGGCGCCGAGCACGACGTGGTCGACGGCCGACCAGATGCCTTCGGACTGTTCGACGTACGGGTCCAGGTGGGCTCGCAGGGCGAGGGCCGCGCCGGTGTCGGCGACCTCGACGACCAGGGCCCCGGGGCCCATCGGCAGCACCCGCGCATGCATGGCCGGTGCTCAGCTCGTGAAGGGACGGATCTCGACACCGGCCGCCTCGAGGGCGGACCGCACCGCCCGAGCCATGGCGACCGCCCCGGGGGTGTCGCCGTGGATGCACACGGAGTCGGCCCGGATCTCGACCAGCGAGCCGTCGACCGCCGTCACGACACCGTCGCGCGCGAGACGCACCACCCGGGCTGCGACCTCGTCGGCGTCGTGCAGCACGGCGCCGCCCTCGGTGCGGGGGACCAGCCGGCCCTCGGGGGTGTAGGCGCGGTCGGCGAAGGCCTCGGTCACGGCCCGGAGCCCGGCGGCCGTCGCGAGCTCGAGCAGGAGGCTGCCCGGCAGCCCGACGACCGGCAGCGACGTGTCGACCGCGACGACGGCGTCGACGAGCGCCCGGGCCTGCTCCTCGTGGTGGACGACGGCGTTGTAGAGCGCCCCGTGCGGCTTGACGTAGGCCACGCGGGTGCCCTCGACGCCCGCCATCGCCATCAGCGCCCCGAGCTGGTAGATCACGTCGGCCGCGAGCTCGTCCCGGGGGACGTCCATGAACCGCCGGCCGAAGCCTGCGAGGTCGCGGTAGGCGACGTGCGCGCCGACGACGACACCCCGCTTGGCGGCATACCGGCACGTGGCGCGCATCGTCACCGAGTCCCCGGCGTGGAAGCCGCAGGCGACGTTGGCGCTCGTGACGACGTCGAGCACGGGCGCGTCGTCTCCGAGCGTCCACGCCCCGAAGGACTCGCCGACGTCGGCGTTGAGGTCGAGGCGCATGGCTTGATTCTCCCGCACCCGACCTCCCGGCGCCTACGCGCCCGCGCGCCTACCGCGTCACCGCAGCGCGCAGTAGAAGCCGGGCAGTCGGCGCTCGTACGCGCTCATGACCTCGCGCGCGACCGTCACCGAGTCGACGAGCGGGTGGAGCGCGAACGCCTCCACGGCGAGCGACCTCGACTGCTCGACGGCGGCCCGGATGACGAGCTCGTCGACGGCCTTGACCTGCTGGGTGAGGCCGAGCGCATGACCGGGCAGGGCGCTCACCGGCAGCGGGACGGGCCCCGCGGCGTCGACGCGGCACGGCACCTCGACGACGGCGTCGGCGGGCAGGCCGGCGACGGCACCCCCGCCACGGACGTTGAGGATCAGGCGCGCCGGCTCGTCCCGGGCGATCGCCGCCATGAGCGCGAGGGCCACTCCCTCGTAGCCGCCGCCCTCGACGTCCRCCTCGGCCCGCTCGTGCGACTCGCCGTCGTCGCTCTCGCGGGTCTCCTGCATGTACGTCGCGTTGCGCTCGCGCCGCACGGCGTCCCACCGCCGCCAGGCGTCGTGGCGCGAGGCTGCCACGGCCGTGTAGAAGTCGGCCTGCTGGGCGACGAGGTACTCGCCGCGGGTCTGCGGGGCGCTCCTGATCTGGGCGATGGCGTCGCGCGTGAAGTAGTAGTAGTAGAGGTACTCGTTGGGCAGGGCCCCGAGCGTCCGGAGCCACTCCGTGCCGAAGAGGTGGCCCTCCTCGATCTCCCCGAGCGCCGTCTCGTCGGCGAGCAGGTCCGGCAGCAGGTCGCGCCCGCCCAGCCGCAGACCGGTGAGCCACCCGAGGTGGTTGAGCCCGGCGTAGTCGATCTCGAGGTCGTCGAGGTCGTGCCCGAGCGCACCGGCAGCGCGCTTGGCGAGACCCAGCGGCGAGTCGCAGATGCCGACCACATGGTCACCGAGCACCGACTGCATCGCCTGGGTGACGAGGCCGGCCGGGTTGGTGAAGTTGATGACCCACGCATTTGGGGCCAGACGGCGTATGCGTCGGGCGACGTCGAGCGCGACGGGGACGGTGCGCAGGCCGTAGCCGACACCGCCGGGACCGGTCGTCTCCTGGCCGAGCAGCCCGAGGTCGAGCGCGATCCGCTCGTCGGCGGTGCGTCCCTCGAGACCGCCGACGCGCATCGCCGAGAAGACGAAGTCGGCCCCGGCGAGCGCCGTGTCGAGGTCGGTCGTCGCGGTGACCGTGGGGGGCGCGACCGGACCGCTCGCCAGGTCGGCGGCCTGTGCGGACAGGACCATGCGCATGACGTCGAGCCGGGTGTGGTCCGTGTCGTGCAGGACGACCTCGGTGACCCGGCGGTCGGCGGTGTCGCGCAGGAGCGCACCGTGGACGAGCGGCACGCGGAACCCGCCCCCGCCGAGGATGACCAGCTTCATGGCAGCACCACCCTCGGACCGTACCAAGGTGATGGCGTCGAGAACTGAGCACTCGACACTCGAGTGCCCACSAACCCCCGTCGAGAACTGAGCACTCGACCCTCGAGTGCCCACGAACCCCCCGTCCGGCGCCCCGGGGGGAACACGGCGAGTCGCGGACGTCGATGCGCGATCATGGGGGCGTGCCCCTTCACCACACCTTCGACCCGCTCGCGGCACTGCGCCGCCCCGACGAGCCATCGCTCGACGTGTTCGTCTGGGGCACCGTCTTCCTCGACATGATCTTCGCCGGTCTGCCGAACGCCCCGAAGCCGGGCACCGAGGTGTGGGCCGACGGGCTCGCGTCGTGCCCGGGCGGCATCGCCAACCTCGCCGTCGCCACCCGCCGGCTCGGGCTGCGCACCGGCCTCGCGGCGGCGTTCAGCGACGACGACTACGGCGACTTCTGCTGGCGCACCCTCGAGGAGCAGGAGGGCATCGACCTCGCGCGGAGCCGCCGCTTCGCCGACTGGCACAGCCCGGTCACCGTCTCGATGTCGGTCGACCGCGACCGCAGCATGGTCTCCCACGGCCACCCGGCTCCCGTCCCGGCCAGCGAGCTGATCGGCACGCCACCGCGCTCGCGCGCCGTCATGGTCGACCTCGGCGAGGACGAGGCCTTCGGCTCTGCCGGCCCGACGTGGGTGGACCGGGCCCGCGACAACGGTGCGCTCGTCTTCGCCGACGTCGGCTGGGACCCCAAGGAGCAGTGGTCGCCGCACGTCCTCGAGCGTCTCGATCGGTGCGACGTCTTCATGCCGAATGCCGTCGAGGCGATGGCCTACACCGGCACCGGCTCCGCCGCCGAGGCCGTCTACGCCCTCGCCGACCTGGTGCCCGTCGCCATCGTCACCGACGGGGCGGCCGGTGCTCTCGGCATCGACGCCCGCACCGGCGAGGAGGCGCGCGTACCGGCGCTGCGCGTCCGGGAGGTCGACCCCACCGGGGCGGGCGACGTATTCGGCGCCGCCCTGCTCGTCGGCACCCTCGCGGAGTGGCCGCTCGAGCAGCGGATGACCTTCGCGAGCCTCTGCGCCGGGCTGGCCCTCCAGCAGTACGGCGGTTCGCTCGCGGCGCCCGGATGGGGCGACCTCGCGGACTGGTGGACCGCGCTCGTGTCCGACACGAGCGGCGACGCCTACCACCGCTCGCTCCGGCGCCGCTTCGGCTTCCTCGACGAGATCGTGCCCCGGGTGCCCGTCCTAGCGTGTCGCCGTGCGACCGCGACGATCGCCAGGCGTGCGGACGTGCAGGACCTGGAC
>NZ_JBFULD010000098.1:0-12587 GCF_056400505.1 Terrabacter sp. P5_B1 | reverse complement strand
GACGGAGTGCTCTTTCGATTGCCGTGGGGGGTGTGGGTAGGGGGTCGGGGGTGGGAGTCAGGCGGGGGGCGTCGTGAGCACGCGTGACTCGTCAAGGTGCGCCAGGACCTCCGCGGCGACCCCGTCGGCGTCCGACCCGACGTCGGTTCCCTCGACCCACAGGCCCCACCGCGGCGTGGCCGGGTCGGCGTCGTCGCGGATGACGACGACGTGCACGGGTTCGGGCTCGACGAGGTCGAGGAAGTCCTCGAGCCGGTCGCCGAGGGCGTCTTCGGCGACGACCGCGTCGAAGCCCTCGAGCTGGTAGGTCTCGGCCACCGCCAGGGCCGCCGACCAGCGCAGCAGCCGCATCCGCAGCTGTTCCGAGGTCGGTGGCTCGCCCCACCCTGCTGCACCGCCCGCCGTGACCGCCTGTTCGAGTGCGGTCCCGTCGACGATGACGGCACGGCCGAGCCGCGTGGCCACCGCGGAGGCGAGCGTGGCCCGGTCCCGGGGCCGCCCCGCCGTCACGAGGAGGAGGCGACCGCGCGGCCCGGACTCGTCGGAACTGCTCATCCGCCGAGAGCGGCCGTCACGACGTCCTTGGCCTCGGCCTGCACGCGGGCCAGGTGCTCGGCGCCGCGGAAGGACTCGGCGTAGATCTTGTAGACGTCCTCGGTGCCGGACGGGCGTGCCGCGAACCACGCGCTCTCGGTCGTCACCTTGAGGCCGCCGATCTTGGCGCCGTTGCCCGGAGCCTCGGTGAGCTTGCCCGTGATCGGCTCTCCTGCAAGGGTTTCGGCGGTCACGTCATCGGGGGAGAGAGCGCCGAGCTTGGCCTTCTCCTCCCGCGACGCCGCGGCGTCGATGCGGGCGTATGCCGGGTCGCCGTGCCGGGAGGTCAGCTCGGCGTAGTGCTGGCTGGGGGTCTTGCCGGTCGCGGCGAGGATCTCGGACGCAAGGAGGGCGAGCAGGATGCCGTCCTTGTCTGTCGACCACACCGTGCCGTCCTGGCGCAGGAAACTGGCCCCGGCCGACTCCTCGCCGCCGAAGCCCACGGAGCCGTCGAGCAGCCCGGGAACGAACCACTTGAAGCCCACCGGGACCTCGAGGAGCGTGCGGCCGAGATCGCCGGCCACCCGGTCGATCATCGACGATGACACGAGGGTCTTGCCGATGGCGGTTGCCGCGGGCCAGTCCGGGCGGGCCCCACCGTAGAGGTACTGGATCGCCACGGCGAGGTAGTGGTTCGGGTTCATCAGGCCCGCATCAGGCGTGACGATGCCGTGCCGGTCGGCGTCGGCGTCGTTGCCCGTCGAGATGTCGTAGGCGTCCTTGGCGTGGATGAGCGAGGCCATCGCCGAGGGGGAGCTGCAGTCCATCCGGATCTTGCCGTCCCAGTCGAGCGTCATGAAGGCCCACTGCGGGTCGACGCGAGGGTTGACGACGGTCAGGTCCAGTCCGTGCCGTTCACCGATCTCGCCCCAGTAGGCGACCGAGGCGCCGCCGAGCGGGTCGGCGCCGATGCGCACCCCGGCGTCGCGGATGCGGGCGAGGTCGACGACCTGGGGCAGGTCGTCGACGTAGCTGCCGAGGAAGTCGTACGAGCCGGCCTCCCCACGGGCCTGGTCGAAGGCGACGCGCTTGACGTCCTTGAGACCCTGGCGGATGAGCTCGTTGGCGCGGGCAGCGATGACGGACGTGGCGTCGGTGTCGGCCGGACCACCGTGGGGCGGGTTGTACTTGAAGCCGCCGTCGGCGGGCGGGTTGTGCGACGGCGTCACGACGATGCCGTCGGCGAGTCCCGTCGCGCCGGGACCCTTTCCGCGGTTGGCCCGGAGGATCGCGTGCGAGACGGCCGGCGTCGGCGTGAAGCCGTCGCGGTCGTCGACGAGCACCCGCACCCCGTTGGCGACGAGCACCTCGAGGGCCGAGCGCCAGGCCGGATCGGACAGACCGTGCGTGTCGCGCCCGATGAAGAGCGGACCGTCGAAGCCCTKCGAAACGCGGTAGTCGACGATGGCCTGCGTCGTGGCGAGGATGTGGTCCTCGTTGAACGCCGTGCGCAGGCTGGACCCGCGGTGCCCCGACGTGCCGAAGGCGACCTGCTGGTCGGGGTCGTCGACGTCCGGGTGGCGGTCGTAGTAGGCGCCGATGAGGGCGTCGACGTCGACGAGGTCCTCGGCCTGGGCCGGCTGACCGGCGCGCGGGTGGCTCATGACGGGTCTCCGTTCGGGCTCGTGACGGCAGGTTCGCCGGCGTCGGCCGTCACGGCGATCTCCGGCGTCCGTGGCTCGTCGACCGGGACGAGCCAGACGGTCGACAGGCGCGGCACGGTGAGGTCGACGGCGTACGGCTGGTCGTGCCAGCTCTCCTCCCGGGCCTCGACGACGAGACCGGCGCTGCTCGGGGCGTCGGGGTGGTAGCCGGCGGTGTCGAGCACGACCGTCCACTTCCCGGCCCTGGGCAGGCCGATCCGGTAGGACTGCTGGGTCTCACCGCTGAAGTTCATGACGCAGGCGACGACCGGTGCGTCGGTCGCGCGGTCACCCTTGCCGAAGCGCAGCCACGAGAACGTGTTGTGGGCGGCGTCGTCGGCCTCGAGCCACTCGAAGCCCGAGCGGTCGGCATCGAGCTCCCACAGGGCGCGATGGCTGCGGTAGATGCCGTTGAGGTCCTTGACGAGGTTGTGGACCCGGTAGTGCAGCGGCTGCTCGAGCAGCCACCAGTCGAGGCTGCGACCCTCGGACCACTCGGACTCCTGGCCGAACTCGCAGCCCATGAAGAGCAGCTGCTTGCCCGGGTGGCACCAGAGGTAGGCGAGGAAGGCTCGCAGGGTCGCCACCTGCTCCTCGCGCGTACCGCGCGACTTGCGCAGCAGCGAGCCCTTGCCGTGGACGACCTCGTCGTGGCTGATCGGCAGCACGAAGTTCTCGTCGAAGGCGTACATGAGCGAGAACGTCAGCTTGCCGTGGTGGTACTTGCGGTAGATGGGCTCCTCGCCGAGGTACTTCAGCGAGTCGTTCATCCAGCCCATGTTCCACTTGAAGCCGAACCCGAGTCCGCCCTGGTTCGTCGGCTTCGTGACCCCCGGCCACGTCGTCGACTCCTCGGCGATCGTGACGATGCCGCCGACCCGCTTGTAGGCCGTGCCGTTGGTCTCCTTGATCAGCTCGACGGCCTCGAGGTTCTCGCGGCCACCGTCCTTGTTGGGCACCCACTCGCCGGCGTTGCGGGCGTAGTCGAGGTAGAGCATGGACGCGACGCCGTCGACGCGCAGCCCGTCGAGGTGGAACTCCTCGAGCCAGTAGAGCGCGTTGGCGACGAGGAAGTTGCGCACCTCGGGGCGGCCGTAGTCGAAGATGTTGGAGCCCCACTCGGGGTGCCAGCCTCGTCGGGGGTCCGGGTGCTCGTACAGCGGGAGCCCGTCGAAGCGCGCGAGGGCCCACTCGTCGGTGGCGAAGTGCCCGGGCACCCAGTCGAGCAGGACCCCGATGCCGGCCCGGTGCAGCTCGTCGACGAGGAAGCGGAAGTCGTCCGGACGGCCCCACCGTGAGCTGGGCGCGTAGTAGCCGGTCACGTGGTAGCCCCACGACGGGACGTACGGGTGCTCCATGACCGGCAGGAACTCCACGTGGGTGAAGCCGAGGTCGCGGACGTAGTTGACGAGGTGCTCGGCGAGCCCGCGGTAGCCGAGGTCCTGGCGCCACGACCCGAGGTGGACCTCGTAGATGCTCATCGGCCCCTGGTGGGCGTTGCCCGTGCGGCGGTGCTCCATCCAGGCGTCGTCGCGCCACTCGTAGTGGCTCTCGGTGACGATGGCGGCCTGCTTCGGCGCGACCTCCGTCATCCGCGCCATGGGGTCGCTCTTGAGCCGCACGAGCTCGTCCGGGCCGCGGACGGCGAACTGGTAGTTCATCCCCTCCTGGGCGCCGGGCAGGAAGAGCTCCCAGATGCCGCTCTCACCGAGGGCGCGCATCGGGTGGGACCGGCGATCCCAGTCGTTGAAGTCGCCGATGACGTGAACGGCCTTGGCGCGCGGCGCCCAGACGGCGAAGGACACGCCCCAGACGTCGCCAAGGGGTCCGGGGTAGTGCCGCACGTGCGCCCCGAGGACGGTCCACAGCTGCTCGTGGCGGCCCTCGTTGATGAGGTGCCGGTCGATCTCGCCGAGGGTCGGTGCGAAACGGTACGGGTCGTCCTGCTCGTGCTCGACGCCGTYGCCGTACTCGACGATCAGGCGGTAGTCGTGCGTCGTCGTGAAGTCCGGCGAGGTCATCGACCAGATGCCGTCACGCACGTGCTGCAGGTCGACCCGCTCGCCAGAGTCGAGCCGGGCACCGACCCGGGTGGCGTACGGGCGGAACGCGGTGATGGTGAGACCGCCCGGGCCCACGTGGTGGCCGAGCAGGTCGTGCGGCTGGCCGTTGCGGCCGTGCAGGAAGGCGGTGATGGCGGCGTCGTCCAAGGAGGGGCCGTGGGTGGCAGTGGTCATGACGTGCTCTCCTCGGTGGTGAGCCGCTCGACGGCGCCGAGCGGGATCGGCAGCCACGAGGGCCGGTTGCGGGCTTCGTAGACGRCCTCGTAGAGCGCCTTGTCGAGCTCGAGCGCCCGGGTCAGGGCCTCGGCGTCGGCATCGGGCGCGCCCGCGACGGAGGCGTAGCCGTCGAGGAACGCCGCCCGGCAGGCGGCCGCCCAGGCGGTCGCGTCGACAGGTGACTCGGCGAGCGCCACGGAGCCCGCGGCATAGTCGAACGATCGCAGCATCCCGGCGACGTCGCGCGCCGTGAGATCGGGTTGTACACGTTCGGCGAGCGGGCGCAGCGGTTCGCCCTCGAAGTCGAGGGCCACCCATCCCCGCTCGGGCACGTCGAGCACCTGACCGAGGTGGTAGTCGCCGTGGATCCGTTGCAGGGGAGGCCAGCTCACGTCGCGGACCGACGTCACGAAGCGGTCGACGGCCGGGGCGCAGGAGGCGAGCTCGGGCACCAGCGCCACGGCTGCAGCATACCGCTGGCGCATCGAGGCGACGAGTGCCTCGCGCGCCCCCTGGGTGACCTCGTGGGTGCCCAGCGAGTGCGCGAGGGCGCCGTGGATCTGAGCGGTGACGACGCCGAGGTCGCGGGCCCGGGCGGTGAAGTCGGAGCCGGACGCCGCGGCGACGAGCGCCACGCGCCAGGCGTCCTCGACCCCCGGGATGAACTCCTGGGCGAAGGCCAGGTGCCCCTGCATCGGGGACCCGTCGGCCGGGGAGTCCCACGCGCCGGAGAGGTGGCCGATGGCCATGGGCACGCGGTCGGAGCCCTCGGCGGTCAGGGCGGACTGCACGACGACGTCGGGGTTCTCGCCGTCCTGAAGGGTGCGGAACACCTTGACGATGACCGGCTCGGCCGGTCCGCCGCCGGGAGCCGTCATGCGACAGATGATCGAGGTGTTGGACTGCTCGCCGCTCAGCACGGCGGACGAGGACACGGACCCGTGCACGCGACCCGTGGAGGACCCGGTCGCCACGGCGTTGCTGCCAGCGGACGCCTGCGCCACGTCGGAGACGCCGGCGCCGAGGATCGTCGCCATGAGCTGGCTGACAAAGACGGGGTCGTGCGGGCCGTCGTAGACCCAGCGCGTGCCGAGCACGCTGTGCTCCATCGTGCCGAGCAGCGCGTGCTCGCCGCCCTCCAGCGGCGCGGCGCGATAGGTGAGCGGGACCTGGTAGACGACTGCAGGACTGACCGCCTCATCGGCGAGCAGCAGCGTCTCGCAGCCGACCTCGCCCTCGGGGTCCTCGAAGCGGAAGCCGCCCACGCGCCGCAGCTGTGGGACGTGTCCCTTGCCGTGGTACCACCGCTGGCCCGGCATCCACTCGGTGACCATCTCGGTCTTGGTCGGCACGATCGTCGCGTCCTTGTGCACGATGCCCATCAGCCGTGGTCCTCCCCGCCCCGCACGCGGAGCCAGAAGAAGTCGCGGGAGCCGAGCGTCAACGTGACCCGTCCGTCGCCGGCCACCCACGGGAACCCGCTACCGCCGAAGAGGTCGATGAGCTCGCGGCCCGCGAGGTGCTCGGGCAGCTGGATCGTCGCGGCCTGCGGGCGGCTCGAGAGGTTGTTGACGCAGAGCACGGCCTCGCCGGGCTCGTTGCCGTCGGGCTGCATCGTGCGGGTGAAGGCCAGGATCGCCTCGTTGTCGGCCTCRACGACGGTGAAGTCGCCGAGCCCGAACACGGGGTGGCGCCCCCGGATCTGGAGCATGCCCCGGATCCAGTGCAGCAGGGATGCCGAGTGGGCCATCTGGGCCTCGACGTTGATGTTGTTGTAGTGGTAGACGAGACTGCTGATGACGGGCAGGTAGAGCTTGCCCGGGTCGACGCTGGAGAAGCCGGCGTTGCGGTCCGGCGTCCACTGCATCGGGGTGCGCACCGCGTCGCGGTCGGTCAGCCAGATGTTGTCGCCCATGCCGATCTCGTCGCCGTAGTAGAGGCACGGTGACCCCGGCAGCGACAGGATGAGCGCGTGGATGAGCTCGATCTCGGGACGTGAGTTGTCGAGCAGGGGAGCGAGCCGGCGGCGGATGCCGACGTTGGCCCGCATCCGGGGGTCCGGCGCGTACCAGCCGTACATCGCGGCCCGCTCCTCAGGCGTCACCATCTCGAGCGTCAGCTCGTCGTGGTTGCGCAGGAAGGTGCCCCACTGCGTGCCCGACGGGATGGCCGGGGTGTCCGCGAGCACGTCGATGATCGGGGCGGCCTTCTCCTCGCGCAGTGAGTAGTAGAGCCGGGGCATGACGGGGAAGTGGAAGCACATCTGGCACTCCGGCGCCTCCTCGGAACCGAAGTAGTCGACGACCTCGGCCGGCGGCTGGTTGGCCTCCGCGAGCAGGATGCGACCGGGGTACTCGGCGTCGACCATGGCGCGCAGCCGCGCGAGGAACTCGTGCGTCCTCGGCAGGTTCTCGCAGTTGGTGCCCTCCTCCTCGAAGAGGTAGGGGACCGCGTCGAGGCGGAAGCCGTCGATGCCGAGGTCCATCCAGAAGCGCACGATGTCGAACATCGCCTCCTGCACGGCCTCGTTCTCGAAGTTGAGGTCGGGCTGGTGGCTGAAGAAGCGGTGCCAGAAGAACTGTCGGCGCACCGGGTCGAAGGTCCAGTTCGACACCTCGGTGTCGACGAAGATGATGCGCGCGTCGTCGTAGCCGTCGTCGGTGTCGGACCAGACGTAGAAGTCGCCGTAGGGGCCGTCGGGCTCGGCGCGGCTCGCCTGGAACCACGGGTGCTGGTCGCTCGTGTGGTTCATGACGAAGTCCGTGACGATGCGGATGCCGCGGGCGTGGGCCTGCGAGACGAGCTCGGTGAACTCCGGCAGCGTGCCGAACTCCGGGAGCACCGCCTTGTAGTCCGCGATGTCGTAGCCACCGTCACGCAGGGGCGAGGCGTAGAACGGTGGGAGCCAGAGGCAGTCGACCCCGAGCCACTGGAGGTAGTCGAGCCGGTTGATCAGGCCGGTGAAGTCACCGGCGCCGGAGCCCTTCGAGTCGGCGAAGGCGCGGACGAGCACCTCGTAGAAGACCGCCTTCTTGAACCACTGGGGGTCGTGCTTCAGGCCGGGCTGGGACAGGTTGAGGCCCTGCATCTGTCAGTGGCTCCTCACGTGGATGATGTGGACGGGCTCGGAGTCGGGCCCCAGACGGACGAAGTTGTCCTGGCGCCACTCCCACGTCTGGTTCGTGATGTGGTCGTGCGCCTCGAAGGTCGACCACGTAGCCATACCCAGAGCCTCCATGTCGAGGTGCACCCACGTCTCACGGGTCGCGTGCGGGTCGAGGTTGGCGATGACGAGGACGGTGTCGCGCTCACCCGTGGCCCGGTCGACGACCCGGGACTTGCTGAAGACCATGATGTTCTCGTCGTCGGCCGMGTGGAAGCGCAGGTTGCGCAGCCACCGCAGGGCGGGGTGCCACTCGCGGATGTCGTTGAGGCGCTTGAGGTACCAGGCGAGGGAGCGGCTCTCGAGGGGACCACCCGGCTCGTAGAGATACCACTGACGGTCCTTGTACTCGTACTTCTCGTTGTCGATCTGCTCCTCGGCGCCTGGCCGTGCCACGTGCTCCATGAGCTCGTAGCCGGCGTAGATGCCGTAGGTCGGCGACATGGTGGCCGCGACAGCGGCACGCAGCTTCCAGGCCGTGGGGCCGCCGTACTGCATGTAGGGCGTGAGGATGTCGTGCGTCGTCGGCCAGAACGCCGGACGCATGTATGCCGACCCGGTCGCCTCGCCCGCGAGCTCGCGGCCGTACTCCTCGAGCTCCCACTTCTCGTTGCGCCACGCGTAGTAGGTGTAGCTCTGCTGGAAGCCGGCCTTCGCGAGCTCGTGCATCATCGCCGGCTTGGTGAACGCCTCGGACAGCCAGATCGTCTCGGGGTGGGTCAGGGCGACGTCGGCGATCAGCCACTGCCAGAAGGCGACCGGCTTCGTGTGGGGGTTGTCGACGCGGAAGATGCGCACGCCGTGGTCGAGCCACACCTGGATGACCCGTCGCACCTCGGCGTAGGCCGCGGCGGGGTCGTTGTCGAAGTTCAGCGGGAAGATGTCCTGGTACTTCTTCGGCGGGTTCTCGGCGTAGGCGATGGTGCCGTCGGCCCGGGTCGTGAAGAGCGAGGGGTGCGTCTGCACCCACGGGTGGTCGGGTGAGGCCTGCAGCGCGATGTCGAGGGCGACCTCGAGCCCGGCGCGACCTGCCTCGGCGACGAAGTGGTCGAAGTCCTCGAAGGTGCCGAGGTCGGGGTGGATGGCGTCATGGCCGCCCTCGGGCGAGCCTATGGCGTAAGGGGATCCGGGATCGCCGGGCTGGGCGCTGAGGGAGTTGTTGCGGCCCTTCCGGGCGGTCGTGCCGATGGGGTGGATCGGTGTCAGGTAGACGACGTCGAAGCCCATGTCCGCGATGGCGGGCAGCCGCTCGGCCGCGGTCCGGAGCGTGCCGGAGATCCACTTGCCGGTCGTCTCGTCGCGGTGCGCCCCCTCGGAACGGGGGAAGATCTCGTACCAGGCGCCGTAGAGCGCGCGCTCGCGCTCGACGAGCAGGGAGTATGCCGGTGAGGGCGAGACGAACTCGCGCAGCGGCACGAGCGCTGCGAGCCCCAGGATCTCGGGGGAGGTGGCCGCGCCGAAGCGGTGCGCGGCCGGTGCCCGGTTGTCACCGAGCGCGACGACGCCCTTGTCGATCTCGGACGCGTCGACGCCCAGACCGCGCACGGACTCGGCGAAGCGCTGGAGCACGCGGACGCCCTCGGCGCACATGAGGTCCTCGTCGACCCCGGCGGCGATCTTGATGCCGGCGTCGTGCACCCACGTCGCGAAGGGGTCGGACCAGCCCTCGACGCGATAGGTCCACCAGCCCTCGCGGTCGGCGACGACGGTGGCGGACCACTCGGACAGGCCCGGATTGTCGCTGTGCATCGCGAAGTAGTGGTCGGTGCCGTCGGGGTCGGTGAGCACCGCCGTCGCGTTGACGGCGTCGTGACCCTCGCGGAAGACCTTGGCCCGCACCGTGAACTCCTCGCCGACGACCGACTTGGCCGGGCGCGTGCCGCCGGCGACGACCGGACGGACGTCGCTCACGGGAATGCGTCCCATCGGGAGCGCGCCACCCGGCATACCCTCGACGGTCGGTGGGGTGCTCACGGGGTGCTCGGGCGCGAGGTGGACGGCTCCGGACGCGGTGTCGTCGACGAACGCCGTATCTGCGGTCGGGGTCGCATCGTCGCGCCGGGCTGCCTCGGGAGGGGCGGCGGTGCGCACGCGGTTCGGCTTGCTCGGACGATGCTTCTTCGCTGGGCCAGTCACGGAATCGACCGTATCGAAGTTGCAGCGTTTGGCCCACGAGGCGGCGCGGGTCGGTCCGGTGCGTGAAACGCGACTGCAAGGGTTGCAAGAACCCGACATGGCGACCCCTATGCTGTCCCCTTGTGAAGGCCATCCGCCGCTTCAGCGTCCGCACCGTCCTGCCCAGCCGTCTCGAAGGACTCGGCGTCCTCGCGAGCAACCTGCGCTGGTCCTGGCACCCGCCGACCCGCGACCTGTTCGAGAGCATCAGTCCCCGCAAGTGGGCGCAGGCGGGTGAGGACCCGGTCAAGCTGCTCTCCCGGCTGTCCTCCGACGAGCTCGCCGCCCTCGAGGCCGACGACGACTTCGTCGGGCGCGTCGTGGCGGCCAACGAAGACCTCCACCACTACCTCACCCACGAGGCCTGGTACCAGTCGTGGAGCCGCGACCAGGAGGCTGCCGGCCGGGCTGCCCCCGCCGCGATCGCCTACTTCAGCCCTGAGTTCGGCATCACGTCCGTGCTGCCGCAGTACTCCGGCGGTCTCGGCATCCTCGCCGGCGACCACCTCAAGTCGGCGTCGGACCTCGGCGTGCCGATCGTCGGTGTGGGCCTCTTCTACAAGACCGGCTACTTCAAGCAGTCCCTCAACCGGGACGGCTGGCAGGTCGAGACCTACCCCGTGCTCGATCCCGACGGGCTCCCGCTCTCGCTCCTGCGCGAGGCGGACGGCACCCCGGCCGTCGTCACCGTCAGCCTCCCGGCCGGCCGCGAGCTGCACGCCCACGTCTGGAAGGCGCAGGTCGGCCGCGTGCCGCTGCTCCTCCTCGACTCCGACGTCGCCGACAACGACGAGCAGACCCGCAAGGTCACCGAGTCGCTCTACGGCGGCGGCGGCGACACCCGCCTCGAGCAGGAGCTGCTCCTCGGCATCGGCGGCGTGCGCGCCCTGCGGTTGTGGTCGCGCCTGTCCGGCAGCCCCACGCCGGAGGTCTACCACACCAACGAGGGCCACGCCGGCTTCCTCGGCGTCGAGCGCATCACCGAGCTCGTCCGCGACCACGGGCTGTCCTTCGACGACGCCCTCGAGGCCGTCCGCGCGGCGACGGTCTTCACGACCCACACGCCCGTCCCCGCCGGTATCGACCGTTTCGACGCCGCCAAGATCAACCTCTTCTTCGGCGGGGCGAACGCCATCCCCGGTGTCCCGGTCGAGCGGCTGCTGGCTCTCGGCGCCGAGGACTACGAGGGTGGTCAGCCGGGCATCTTCAACATGGCCGTCATGGGCCTGCGCCTCGCGCAGCGCGCCAACGGCGTCTCGCAGCTCCACGGTGTCGTCAGCCGGGAGATGTTCGACGGCCTGTGGCCCGGCTTCGACGACGTCGAGGTCCCGATCTCCAGCATCACCAACGGTGTCCACGCGCCGACGTGGGTCGACCGGGCCGTCTACGACGTCGCTCGCAAGTACCTCGGCACGGCCGAGATCGCCGGCCAGGACGAATGGGAGCGCATCGACGAGGTCCCGGCCGACGCGGTCTGGTCGACCAAGCGCGAGATGCGCGAGAAGCTCGTCTCCGACGTCCGTCGACGCGTCAAGTCCTCGTGGCACAAGCGTGGCGCGAGCGACGCCGAGCTCGGGTGGGTCGACGACGTGCTCGACCCGGACGTCCTGACGATCGGCTTCGCCCGCCGGGTGCCGACGTACAAGCGCCTCACCCTGATGCTCCGCGACCCGGAGCGGCTCAAGCGCCTCCTGCTCCACCCGGAGCGTCCGGTGCAGCTCGTGATCGCCGGCAAGTCCCACCCCGCCGACGAGACCGGCAAGCGCCTCATCCAGGAGATGGTCCGCTTCGCCGACGACCCCGAGGTGCGCCACCGCATCGTCTTCCTGCCCAACTACGACATCGCCATGGCCCAGCACCTCTACCCGGGCTGCGACGTCTGGCTCAACAACCCGCTGCGCCCCTTCGAGGCCTGCGGCACGTCGGGCATGAAGGCCGCCCTCAACGGTGGTCTCAACCTCTCCATCCTCGACGGCTGGTGGGACGAGTGGTTCGACGGCCGCAACGGCTGGGCCATCCCGACCGCCGACGGTGTCGAGGACGCCGACCGGCGTGACGACATCGAGGCCTCCGCGCTCTACGACCTCATCGAGAACGACGTCGCCGCGAAGTTCTACGACCGCGACGCCGCGGGCCTGCCGCAGGGCTGGATCGCCATGATGACCCACACCCTCAAGACGCTCGGGCCGAAAGTTCTCGCGAGCCGCATGGTGCAGGACTACACCGAGCAGCTCTACAGCCCCGCGGCCGGTGCCGGGCGCTCGGTCGCGGCAGCGGAGTTCGCCGGCGCGAAGGACCTCGCCGCCTTCAAGGAGAAGATCCGCACGGCGTGGCCGAAGGTCAAGGTCGAGCACGTCGAGCCCTCGGGCGTGTCGGACTCGCCGCAGGTCGGCGACGTCCTCGACCTGCGCGCCTACGTGTCGCTCGACGGCCTGACCCCCGACGACGTCGAGGTGCAGCTCGTCCACGGCCACGTCAACGACATCGACGAGCTGTGGGGTGTGGAGGTCGCCCCGCTCGCCCTCGTGGAGTCCTACGACGACGACCGGCACCAGTTCGCCGGCTCTCAGGCGCTGCGACGCACCGGCTCGTTCGGCTACAGCGTCCGCGTGGTGCCGAAGCACCCGGGACTGGCCGGACCGGCCGAGCTGGGGCTGGCACGCAACGCCTGAGCTCGAGCCTGACGTGAAGAGCCCGGACCCCGAGCGGGGTCCGGGCTCTTCACGTCAGCCG